>JAHQWI010000193.1 GCA_029856085.1 Promethearchaeia archaeon
TAATATATCTAATTCAGAACCTAATTTACTGCTTAAAAAAGAACTTATTGGAGAGAATGCTTCTTTTGGAGCATTTCGAGATTTCTCATATAATATCTCTGCTGAAAATGTTGGAAATATAACTGCTTGGGGTGTACCTACTCCAATTCCAATAGAACTTGATTACTTTTTCCAAATAATAAGTCCATTATTCTGGGAAAATCTTAAAAACGATATGTGGAATGTAATTAACATTGAATATCCAAATCAATATGGTTCCTTGGAAGATTTTTTTAATTTCGATGAAGACCCTCGAATTTTCTATTTTGATACATTTGGTATAGGTATCTTTGATACTTTTTATCCCAATCTCCTTAATATTACAAATTTATGGCCTTATAATGAAAATTTCGATGAAATCATTGATATTGTCTATCCTGAAAATCAGGGATATTTCATATATCCTCAAAGCACTATAGAAGAATTTTTTATGAATGAAAATAGTATTTGGAATGACGAAAATTGGAAATTAGGTCCTGGAGAATTTATATCTTACCAAGTTGATAATGTTTCAATTTCGAATTTAGACACTTTTTCTCCTTTTTATAGAAATAACTTCTCAATTGAAACATTTCCAGAAACCCCTGAAATTATTTCAGGGATATCACTAAGTGAAACAATCCCAGAAATGGCAATATCAACCGATAACGAAAGTTGGATAATCGGTTCTGTTGATAGATTTTTAGAAGAAAGAATTGAGACCGATTTTATTTTCAAAAACGATACAAATATTGATTTTGTTAATAATAGATTAGAAAGGGTTTCGATCATAATAAATCTCACCGCTCCTGACAATTTAGGAGCTTTAAATTTTGAAATTTTTAATTTTACTACAGAAGAATTTCGAGATATGAGTCCATATTTAGATTCTGTTGAAAATAACAGTTGGACATTCTCATTTATTAATAACAATAATAGTTTGGATTGGTTATTCTATCCTTTAGAAAAAGTAAATCACACTATGCTCTTTAAAATCAGAGGAATTAATTCAGAAAATTTCAATATATCTATAAATGATCTTGATGTGGAATTTTCAACTAGGGATATTAATATTAACGAGGATACAGGATCTCGGGTTGTTTTTGGATCATCCATAGGTAATGTTCAATTTGAAAGAAGGTCAAATTCCATTCCTCTAAGTACATTTGATATGGCTTCAATCATCGCTACGTCATATGTTAATAATTATAGTGTAAGAGAAGGAGATCTCAATACATATATATTAAGTCTCAAAAATATTGGTTCAGAAATAGCTGAGAATATTAGTATTTCTTTAAATATTCCTGGCATAATAAAAAATACCAATGAATTTATTCTTGAAAATAGCAATTTAACATATTTTATTTCAAAACTAGCACCATTTGAAGAAAAAACAATAAATTTCTCTTTCTACGTGCCTAATACTAGAGTCATAAGTGAAGTTTCAATTATTTACAATAATCCTAAAAATGTTCAAGGAGGGAATTCTTCCAAAATCATTTCATTAACAAATGAAGTATATCTATCAGCACCACTAGATTATGAAAATAAATTTCCTTTTGTTAGATTAATAGAAATCAGTTCAAATATGAATGACATTCATATTAATCAACCGATATTCAATTTAACATTTTATCTTAGAAATATTAATCCTTATGGGATTAAAACACCTGATATAAACATATCAATTAAAGATCAAATCGGAGATCTTAATAGAGTCGATTCTTATGATTTATTTTGTGAAAATATTGAATATAATGAAACAGTTTCATTCAATGTAACAATAAATAAAATTGGGTGGAAAGGTTATTATTATCCCCCAATCAATTACCTTGAAAGCTCAGAAGACAAAACAATTCAAATCTTAAGCTCTTCATCAAGTATACTAGGTTTAATCAATTTTACAATATCTAAATATGTAAATAAGGAACAAATTAAAATAGGCGATGAGATTACTGTAATCATTGAAGTTGAAAATATGGGTACTATTACTGTAGGAGATATTATAGTTAATGACGTAATTAGTTTTTCACAGTCTGAATTTTCATTAATAAGAGGAAAATTAGTAAATTCTATCACAAGTTTAGAACCTGGAGAAGTAGTATCCTTAAATTACACGATAAAAGCAAAAAAACAAGGTCTTGTAACTTTAAATCCTGCATATATTAATTTTTACTATTTACAAAAATTGGTCGAAATTTCAAATGTGGTTTCAATAAAAATTATCACACCTCAGTTTGATCAATTTTTATATGTTTTAATTCCTGGAATTGCTGGAATTTTTATCCTAATGACATATTTTTTACAAATCTCTAAATATAAAAAGAAAAAAAGCAAATTAAGAAGAACTGAAAAGTCTCTCTTTGAAATGAGTTCAAGAGAGTCAATTTTAAATATCGAAAGCACATTAAGAGACCGATTAAGAATCTTATTAAAACTTACCAAAGAAAAAAGTGAAGAATAGAGAAGATAATAATGATTAATAAACGAAAGAAAGCTATGTTTATGTTATTTAATCTATTAGTCACATTTTTCTTTGTTAATTTATTTTATTTAAAATTATCTCCCTACTCATCTAGTAATTTAGAATTTGATTATATTGATGATAATATTTCATCTTCGAATAATTTTCAAGAAAACATTATAGTATATTTTAATAAATCTACATACAATAACTCTGCTATTTCAAAATTTGAAAATTATGGTGGAATAGTTAAGAATGAATGGAATAATTTGTTTACTTCATTTTCTGGCTTTTCCGGAATCATACCTACAGAACAAAATATGACTTTATTTCAAAATGAATTTTCTGATGCCCAAATAGAAAATGATGAGATTTTAGAAACTCAAATGAATTATGCTTCAATTCAAACAGGTGCAATAAACTCAAACTGGTTTATAGATGGATATAAAGGGGAAACAAATTGTTCAGTGGCAGTACTAGATACGGGGATTAATCCAACGCATGAGTTTTTTCCAAATGGTTATAATCCCTCAGATCTAAGTGGAGATATTGTCGGTTGGGATAATTTAATTAATAATAATCCTATTTCTGATGATAATGGTCATGGAACATATATTTCCTCAATTATATCTGGGACCGGAAGTTATTTTTACAACTCATCTAGTCCTATAACTGTAAAAATTAATGGAAATTATTCACATATGGAATTATTTGATGAATTTTCTCCAGCAAAAAATTACAGTTTGAAAATATTCTCATTTAATGTTTCGACACCATCTTCAATAATTCTCGTTAATTCGTCTTGGGATTGGGAAGTAAGTGGAATAGATGAATTTTGGATTGAATTATATTACGATAATACATTAGTAGGGTATTCTCATAATATAAACACAGATTTTAATTATATTATAAATTATACGCTTCCTCAAAATCAACTGGGCATATATGATTTATATATCAAATACCATAAAAAACTTCAGAGTAAACCAGTTTTCTCACTAAATACTTCAGTAAGATATTACTCTGAATATTATATTAAAGATTACAAGTATTTCACGGGTATAGCAAACGGTACAAAGATAGTTTCTTATAAAATACTCAATCAATCTGGAATTGGATATTCTTCAGATTTAATCTCTGCGTTAGCGCACATTATTAATAATAGAAGTAATTATCATATAATTAGCGTTTGTTTGAGTATAGGTACAATTGGGGAGGATGTTGGAGCAATAAATAAAGCTATAGATGAGGTTATTAAAAATGGTGTCTTAGTGGTAATTGCTGCAGGAAATTCAGGTGTTGAAACCTCGGATGCATTGAATAATTTAGCAACAAACAAAAATGCAATAGTCGTTGGGGCAATTAATGATGAAGATCAAGTTAGCTCTTATAGTAGCATGGGAAAAACTATTGGAAAAAGCCTTAAACCAGATATTGTTGCTCCGGGTGGTAGTAAATTAGCGGGACATCGAACAATAAATTCAGCTGCAGGAGAATCAGACGGAATAACAACAAATTATGGCACTTCAATTGCAACAGCAATAGTTTCAGCAGCAATAAATCTATTGATTGAGGCTAAATGGAATGATTGGAATCAGTGGAACCAATTAAATCGAACTGAATTGGTTAGATTTATTAAAGCAACATTATTAATGACTGCTTCAGAGACTAATATGCAAAGGGAAGACGATCCATCTACAATAGAAGATGAAAGTAATTATTCACCAACAATCTCTTTTGCCCCTCTAACTAATGGTTTGAAAGATATCCATGAAGGATATGGGAGAATTAACATTCAGGCTGCAATTGAAGCTCTAACTAAATCTTTTGAAGTTAATACAAGTGTGAATGAAAATTTGATTAGCTCTCAAGAGAATCCGACAGGACCTCATGTGTTTGCTCGTCAAATAGAATTAATAAAAGACCAGCAGTATTTATTTAATTTATCTGTAACAGACATAGATGCTGATTTTGATATATTTTTATTTGCGAATACATCAGATCAATATGGAGAGCCTATTTTATTAGAGTCTTCAAGGAAGTGGTTCGGTGATTTTGATTATTTTTACTTTACACCTAAAGAAAATCAAACTAATTGTATCCTCACTGTTAAAGCAATTGAAGGAAATTCACAATTTGCATTAAATGTTTCTGTTGTTGAAAATCTATTCAAACCAGTATTAAAAGTTCCAGAAATAAATTATTTTGGGGGCTCTAAAAATACTACAATAATGAGTTTTCAAGAGTTTACTGGTAATAATCCGAATAAAAATTACAGTATTGATAGTTATAGATTTTATATTGAATATTATGATAATGATACTTCAAATGTTCCGCCTCAGGAGGTATACGTATCAATTATGGGAATTTCTAAAAATTACTCCTTATCACAGTTTAATCCACTAGACAGTAATTATAGTAATGGAGCTTTATATGTGAGTGATTATATTATATTTTCAAATCCAGGAGTTTTTCAATACAATTTTATTGCTAGCGACGGGAAATTTACTACAAGATATCCAAAAATGGGCTACTTAAATATTACAATCGAATTTCCAACTGATAGTATTCAATTTCCTTCTGAACATGATTTTAATGATGGAATTGGTAATTGGACATATATTGGAACGGGATGGGATGTATTACAACAATCTAATAATAAAGATAATCGATCAAGAGTTTACCAAGATTCATGGAACTCTTTGTATTTTGGAACTTACCATAGTTTTCCACAAAACTATACATATCAACCATTTAGAATAACAGAAGATCCTTATCCAAACGGCTCTTTAATTAGTCCTCTATATAATTTAACACAACTTAATCAAAATAACACACAACCCTATGCTAAATTTGGTGTGAGGGTTAGTATCAATTCTGGAGATTTCATTTATTTACAAATAAATTTAAATTGGACTGGATGGACAACGATAAGAACCTATACCAATGAAGAAAGTGATTGGTTCATAGAAGAAGTTAACCTTACAAGGTATATTGGAAATTTTATCCAATTTAGGTTTGAAACCTATTTATATGAAACATTTGACTCAATAAATTACAAAGGATTTATATTAGATTATTTTTCCATTAAAAACTATACTAATTTCCACTCACCCTTAATCAAATTTAATTTAAACGAAAATGTACCAATAACTCAAGAATCAAAATTCCACCAGTTTACATTTTCATGTGAATATTATGATTTAGATGATAATTATCCTGAGTTTATCTATCTGGAGATGGATAATAATAATTACACAATGTATAATATTTATGGAGATTGGAACGCTAGTTCGTATATATCTGGAGATTTTGGGATTTTATTCAGAAAATCCTTAATCCTTGAAGATATATCAAACCAATCTTTTCGTTTTCATGTTTCAGATGGCAGGTTTTTAAACACTACTGTGTGGTATAATGAAGATAATTCACTTTTTCAATTTATTGAACCAACTCCTTTACAATTTAATGTATATCAAAATCAAAAATTTATTGGATATGAATTTACAAATAATAATTTATCTGATTATTATATATCCGGATTTCCTTCACCAAAAGAGTTTAATGCTTGGTTAGGAGGAGATAATACATGGCATCCTTTTGTTCGTTTTGGAGAACACTTAATATATGGTGGAATAGGTCAAAGTTATGGAGATATTAATCAAGGTTATGGAACAAACTGGGATGCAAACTTAATTACTAAGTCTTTAAGTTTAAAAAGTGAGTATAAAGTTTATCTTGAATATAATTATGAAATTTCTTTACAAAACGAATTTTTTCAGCCGGAAGATCAATTGGATAAATGTTTTGTGTCAATATCAAAAGATAATGGGGAATCATGGTCAATAATTAAAGAATATACCTATGAAAGCGAATCTCTTTTTGGAACAGAAAGAATTGACATCTCTCAGTATTCAGGAGAAGATATAATGATTATGTTTACATTGAACTCAAATAACATTGTAATGGGAATAGGATATGGTTGGTTGTTAAGTGATATTTATATTGGTTATGATAAAACAACGGATTTTATAGCCCCAGAAGTAGAAATCCTCAACCCGATAAATGAAACAACAGTTAAATCAATAATCTTAATTCAAGTAAATATATCTGATGATGTTGAATTAGATGAATCGAGAATCTATGTGTTTCTTAATGATAAAAGCTTTGATCGAACAAAATTAACATTTAATAGCACTACTAATATCTTAGAGTTTACATGGAATACAAATAATTTTAATGATGGAAAATTTGAAATTAAGGTTGTAGCTTATGATAAAGCAGGAAATTTCGCAGAAAGCATTATAACTGTCAAAGTAAATAATTTTAAGTGGTGGAATACTTGGGGCCCATATATTATTTTAATTGCTTGTGTTGTTGTTGTTGGATTCGTAATATATCTATTTACTGAAAAAAAAGGAAAAGTATGGATTGGAAAGGTAAGAGAAACTCGGGCAGAAAAAATTAGGTTGAGTGATGTTGATAAAGTTCAGATAATTAAAAGAATAGAACTCGTTGAACAAGACGAAAAAATAAAAAGACCGTTAACGGTATATTGCAAATATTGCCGTTCTTGGTATTTTGCTGAAAAATTTGACATTTTCTGCCCGAATTGTGAGCATGACCAAATTTATGCAGCCTATAATTGTCAAAATTGTGGAAAATGGTATCTAAAAGGAGAACCAAGAGACAATTATTATTGTAAGAGAAAAACTTGCGAAGGTGTTAGATTGATTAGAAGAGAAAGAGAAGATATTCAAGAACTTCTATCTCAAAAAGGTAAGCTTTTAAGAAAATTTGAAAGAAAAAGAAAAAAATTCAGTATTTTAGATAGTGAATAAAATAATAATACCAAAGATAGAAAACGTGAATATTGCATGGAAATAAAGATGTTCTTATATAGATTACAAAAACGCATAAATCTACAATTCTTCAAGCATTCTTGGGTTGATTTGAAACGCGATAAAGCAAAAGCAATATTTGGAGTATCTGGAATTGCTATTTCGTTATTCTTATTAACTGTTATAGGAATGTTGAATGACACTGTTAATTATAATTATTTGTTATATGTTACCTCTACTACAGGTAAAACAGATATTATGATTACAAAAACTATTCAGACAGATTTAACCTTTAACACCTTTTATGACGAAAATTTGATTGAGAATGATCTCACTGATATTGAAGGTGTGGAAGAATTATTTCCCCGTATAATGATGTTAGTTAAAACTTCTTCTGATCATATTAATGCAAGTGGCTATCTTCAGCTATATGGAATCGATTTTGAAAAAGAAGCTACAAATGGAAATTTAGGAGATTTAATAATTACCGATCCCAATGGAGAGGAAACTGGTGAAGTTTACGATGAAGAACCTAAAACGGGTGAATGTGTAATTTTATGGAATGTCGCTGAGATTTTGAACATCACGCGTGGAGACGATATTTATCTTGAATATCAAAACGAACAATTAAATTTAACCGTTGTTGAGATATGTGTTCAAGACTTAAAATTCATGCAATTTGAAAACGCATTAATCCTGGTTAATTTAAAACAAGCGCAATCTTTTCTAAACAAAGAGGGGCAAATTAATTTCATTGTTGGGACAATTGAGAACCCAAAAAGAATTTATGATGCCAGTAATATAGATCGAACAACTCGAAGATTGCGTAAAATAAGCGCTAGAATTCAAGACAGGTTGGATATTAATGAATATACTATAACTCTCCCGAAGTTAGAAGAGCTTAAGGGAGGGGAATTTTTATTGATGAGTGTCACTATAATTTTTTGGTTTATTACCATCCTTTCAATGCTTATTACGGCTATTTTAATAAATAGTATTCTAACTACTTCAATTGAAGAACGAGTTAGAGAATTTGGGATTGTTCGTGTCGTAGGTGGTAAAAAATTATATACATTAAAAATGGTTCTTTTTGAAGGGTTAATGTTAGGTTTTATAGGCTCAATTATAGGTATGATTCTAGGTGTTTCTTTCATTAGACCGATAGCTCGAAGTTTATTTAAACTTTACAATTTTGAATTTACTCTTTCTGATGTAGATTGGGTAATTAAACCACAAACAATTTATATTACATTTGCAATTGGAACCGTAGTTTCTTTAATAGTGGCATTATTGCCTGCTCTTAAAACAGCAAAAATAGAATTGATAAAATCTATTACCCCTTATAGAACTGAAGAGGAGGGTTGGCAAATCAAAAAAGAAGGTAGCATGAATGTTAAAAGTTTTCTTGTAGGAATAGCTATAGCAACGATTGGAATGATAATTTTCATTTTAATCCCCAATATTTTTGTTACGGGTGATTTTATGCTAACTTCTTCGTTATTTGTTGGTTTATTAGCAGCAATTTTAATAGGGTTAGTGTTCGCCTCTATAGGAGTAGTTCCACTAGTCCAAAAAGTCTTTTTAGGAATTATCTCTCCATTTATCAAAAAATATAAAAATATTATAGGTATCTCTCTAAAAAGATATAGAAGGCGTAATACAAGTACAGTTGTTATGTTTGCTATTAGCTTTTCATTTATTTTCTTTATCACTAGTGTAGCTGAGATGGAATCTGAAAATATGGCATTATACTTAAAATTTGAATATGGTTCAGATTTAGTGTTGTTGAATCAGGAATTATATGATGAAGAAAGTGCTTTAACATTGGAAATGGTTGATGAACTTAAGAATTTACCTGGTATTGAGAAGGTTGCATTATCACTTCATAATACATTTGATTTACAGGCTACATTAGCTGCTGTATTTGAAGTTAGTGAAGGTCAAGTTGGTTTTAGTGGGGGAGGTTCAGAAGAAGTCCTGATGGACCTTTTTGAATTTTATGCTGCTCAAGAGGAAATGAAAATTAGAACAACGGCAGGAGACATGATGGATTTTGATGTTGTTAACGCTGGTTTTATTGGCATTAATGAAGATTTTGTTGACTTAATAGATAAAGACTTGTTAATTTGGAAGAGTGATGGAAGTAGCACAGGTTATTCTTTTAACAAGTTATTTACTGATAATAATACATGTATTATTGCCAAATCAATTGCAAGTGTAGTTGGAATTAGAGAAATTGGGAAAAAAATTCGTATAACTTTTTATGATCCTGCTGATCCAGATGATAGTGGAATACCTTATAATTTAACAGTAGTGGGAATCTCTGGTGGAATTCCAGGTTTTTTCAACTTTAGAAGCAATGAAATCTCTGCAGAGGGAGGTGGTGTAATGGTTTCATTAGATAATTACATGCGGTTGATGAAAATTGATAATGCTGGAGAAAGTAATATGATTGTAGACAAGGTTTTTATAAATTTAATTGAAAAAACTGAAGAAAATATTGAAGAAACAAAAGAAGATATCAGGTTAATGTATCAAGATAAATATATTGTAATTGATGACGCAATTTCAAAAATTAATTTTATGGAGGATATGACTGAAAGACAAAGCTTTTTGATGGAACTTATTCTATCATTTACGATTATGATAAGTATCTTTGGATTAGTAAGCAATATGTATGCTATTATGTTAGAAAGAAAATTTGAGATTGGAATATTACGTTCTATGGGAATGAAAACACGAAATGTACGGAACATGTTCTTAGTTGAAAGTTTAATCATATTACTTAGTTCTGGTATTATGGGAACAATAATAGGTACTTATACTGCATATTTATTAGAAACAAACATGGGATTAATGACTGAAATGCCAATAATATTTACCGTTCCCATTGATGTATTACTCAGGGTCTTTATTATTTCTATTTCAGTTGGATTCTTGGGAACCTACATAATTTTAATTAAGTTATCAAGACAAACTATAATGGATATCTTTCGACAGACGTTTTAAACTTTAAGTTTCGTTCAGAAATTTAAAAATCTAATCTCTTTTTTTCAATTCTTTTCTAAGAATTCTAGTAATTTTCCTAATGCTTGACCTCTATGAGAAATTTTATTCTTTTCCTCAATAGATAGCTCAGCAAAGGTTTTATCTGGGATGATATTCGGGATAAATATAGGGTCAAATCCGAATCCTCCTTTACCTCTGATTGTTTTTGAAACTTTGCCTTCAACCTTTCCTTCAAAAAATAAAATTTTATCAATTAGTTTAAAATAAAACGCGATAATTGCTGAGAAATGAGCTACTGACCCATCAAAATCATTAATCAATTTAAGTATTCCCTCATTGCCTATAGTCTTTAATACATATGAAGAATATATCCCGGGGAATCCTTCAAGGGGAATATCTACAAAAAAACCAGCATCTTCTATGAAAAAGGAACCTTTAATTTTGTGCCTTACACTATTTAATTTAAATAAAGCTACATCTTTTAACGTTTGAGCTTGTATTTCAGTCGTTTTAATATCTCTTTGTTCTAAGTCATACTTTATCTTCTTTTTCTTGAAAATTTCAGAAACTTCTCGAAATTTATATTTATTTCCAGTAATAAAGTAAACAGTGTTTTCATTATTGGTCATAAATACTATAATTATGCTATATTTTTAGTTATTTTTTAAATCTAAATAAAAAGCTCAATGAAGATATTTAGAATTCTGTTTTAAGTACTGAATAATTTTTTGATTTTAGTACCTTTCCAGAGCTTTATCCAAAACTTTATTTTGTATATTTCTTTATTTTTGGTATAACAATATTTTAAAAATCTCTAAAGCAATAGATTAGATGAGCGAAAAATGGCTCGGATGCATAGCAGAAAGAAAGGAAAAAGTAGTTCCACTAGACCTGCTAGACTCGAGAAACCCGTTTGGGTGGAATTAAGTCCTGGTGAAGTTGAGAATGAAGTTGTTAAGTTAGCTAGAAGAGGACATTCAAAATCAATGATAGGTACTATTATGAGAGATTCTCGTGGAGTACCCTTGGTTAAAATTGTGGCAGGCAGAAAAGTTAGTCAAATTCTTGAATCAAATGATATCAAAGAACCACTTCCGGAGGACTTATCCAATTTAGTAAGAAAAGCTTTAAATATTAGAAAACACCTCGAGAACAATCATAAAGATTTAGAAACTAAAAAAGGTCTAAATAGAACTGAATCTAAAATATATCGACTAATTAAATATTATAAAAAGAAAAAAGTATTAGCTGCTGATTTTAAATATGATCCAGAGAAAATTAGAACACTAGTTGCCAGATAAGGGAGGACTAAAAGTGAGTTCGAGATCAAGAAAAAAAAAACCAAGCCTTAAAAAAGTTTCCTTTAAAGATAAATCCTGGTTCCAAATAATTACACCAAAGATATTCAATTTTAAGCCTATTGGTGAAATTCTAGGTTTCGAGGATAATGTAATGGGAAGAACTATTGAAAATCTTCTTTTTGATTTCACTGGAAAATATTCTGATATTAGTTTGAAGCTAAAATTTCAAGTTAATGAGGTTAATAATGAAGCGAAAAAATGCAATGCTATTTTTATCGGACATCAATACACAAATGATTTCATACGTTCATTAATCGGTAGAGGTAGTTCAAAAGTACAAACAATTTTAAATTTAACTACTAAGGATGGATACGTTTTTCGATTAACTACAATTTGTACAACTTTAAAAAGAGCAAGAAATTCCCAAATTGTTTTAATTCGTAAAATTATGAGAGAGATTTTAAGGGAATTTGCTAAATCACTTGACCATGAGAAATTTATAGCAGGTGTAATTTATGGAGAATTTAAAAATCAAATTCAGAGAGTGGCTAAAACAATTTATCCCTTAACAAATTGTGTCGTAGTTAAGAGTAAACTTCTATCTATTCCTGAAGGTGGAGAAGATAAGGTAATCCCTGATGATCAATTTGAAATTGTTGAAGTCGATGTTAAAAGATCTCGAAAATCAGAAATAAGACGCTCTGAAAGAATAAATGTTAAGAAACTTACTCAAACCAGAACAAACACTTCACGGCGAACTGTCAAATCAAATTCATCAAAAAAAAGTGAAGAGAGTAATAAAGAAGAAACAAGTTCCTAATACTACTACTATTACTATTACTTTATCTTAAACTTTTAAATAATAAATAATAAATGTCATATCATTTTTATGAGTAAAGTAATTTATTCTCTAATTCATATATTAATATTAATTCTAACCTATTATTTTAATAGCTCTTAAAAGAATTAGGTAAAAATAATGTCAAATCAAGAGGGAAACCGTAATAATCAATATAATTTTGATGACTTTTTGTTTGTAAGAGATAATTTCAACTATTACTCTGATGATGATTTCTTCCAAGCATTAGTTAGGAAATATACCGGGGATGAGTTTGAACAAATTGATCGGGATCTTAGAGCGCTCTCAGATTATGTTTCTTTTAGATTTAGAAATCTTGCTGAAAAAGCAAATGAGTTAGAAAATCGAATAAAAGTGACAAAACTTAGACACTACGATGCTCATAATCATAGAATAGATAGAATTGAACGCTGTTTGGAAACTGAAACATTAGAACAAGAAGTTTTCAGTCTTGGTCTTTTTGATCCTGCAAGAAATACTCCTTGGAGTAGATTTACTAAAATGTTTTTACTATACGAGAATGGAGAAGCAGGTGTTATGTGCCCTGTGGCGTGTTCACATGGAGCTGTTGAACTTATGCAAAAATATGAGGATACATTGGGCCCTGAAGCGAAGAAAATTCTTAAGCATATTCGAGATGGAAAAAAAGGAGAATATGCTAGAGGTGCACAATTTGTAAGTGAAATTCAAGGTGGAAGTGACGTTCCTGCTAATCTCGTAGAAGTTATTTTCGAAAAAGAAGAGGGTTCGGATGGAATTTCAAATTGTTGGAGGTTATATGGGCAAAAATTTTTCTGTTCTGCAACCCATGCTGATTATGCTATTGTTACAGCAAAACCAAAAGGTGTAGAATCCTCTACTAGAGTTGCTGCTTTTGTTGTTCCTTCCTGGTTTCCTGGAAATAAAGAAAGAGAAATAAGAAACTCTTTCACTATTGATAGGTTAAAACAAAAGTTGGGAACTGCGGAGTTACCAACAGCAGAAATTACTTATAACGGAGCAGTAGCATATCCTATAGGTCCTCTTGAAAAGGGTCTTGCTGATATTGTTGGGATTGTTCTTTCACTGTCTAGAATTCATGTGGCTTTTGGAACGGCTGCTGGTGCTTTACGGGTCGCAAGAGAAGCAATATTATATTCACAATTTAGAACTGCTTTTGAAGTTCCGATTTCTTCATTTCCATTAATGATTAACCAAATAAATGATTTAGATCATTATTCTAAGAGAAGTGCTGCTGGAGTATTTAAATTATATTCAGAGTATATTAATTTTGGAGAAGAATTGATTAGTGGGATAAGAGAATTAGAAAAAATAGATAACATCGAGGAACGCAAACACCGCTTTAGATTACGTGAATTAATAATGCTGCAAAAAATCGTAGTTGCTGATGAAGCTCCAGCAATGATACGAAAAGCAATTTCATTTTTTGGTGGTCATGGGATTATGGAAGATTTCTTATCTTTTCCACGATTACATCGTGATTCTATGATTATGGAATTGTGGGAGGGACCAAGAAACGTCCTCCTCACTCAGATTCATCGAGATCTTTCTAGAGTAAACGATTGGTATCCTGCAGACGACTTTTGTAGAGATTTACTAAAAGGAGCTAACTCAGATCTTATTGAAAAATATGTATCAGAATTCACCAGAATAATATCTCATGATAGTCTTCTTAGAAATGATCAAAAAACTTTATCAATTTGTCGTGATTGGGAAGAATTTTCTAATAGGCTCTTTATTGCTTATCAAGAACAAGCTCTTAGAGAACTTAATTATAAGGGTAAACCACTGAAATTTTCAAAATTATTACGTGAATTTAAAAAAAGGAAAAAACAAGAAATGCAAGTAGGTATGGTAATTCAATAAAAGCTAATAATTAATTTAGATTGGATTTTTTTATAATCTTTCCCTCACCTGTAGCTAATATGACTGCTTTCATAGGTAAGATTTATGTAATTTCCTCATCAAATTCTTTAACAATTTCATTAAGATGTTTGTTGATGTGTTTAAAATTTTTTAAATTCCCATCAAATTCATTCTGAAAAATAGCATCTAATATCATTTTAGCTTTAAACTGCTTAAAGATATCTTTAATCTTATAGAAATTCCCAGAAGCAATAAAATCTAATGAATAGCCATTGATATTACCAAATAATATTATCATTTTATTTTTAGTGCCTTCAGTATCAATGAAGTGAATTTCTTTTATCTTCGTTTTTGCTCGAATTTGGGTGTTCATTGAAATTGTTTCTAATTTGGCAGAAAGATCTGATGTGAAAAGCTCAATATTTTCGTTGGTATTTTCTCTTACTAAATTCAAAAGAAGATTTATATCAAAAAGTTGAGAGATTATAGGTAATCCTTGAGAAGATATTCCCGCATAAAGAATTGTATTTTTAACATTATTCTCATTTTCGTCAAAAATTACTTCTTCTTCTAATGGTTCTGTATACTTATCCTTTAAATACGCTATAATTAAAGAGATTACATCATTGAATGTGGATTCTTC
>JAHQWI010000194.1 GCA_029856085.1 Promethearchaeia archaeon
CAGCATAATCTTAGGTTTTTATCCAAAGTATTCCCTTTTTTCCAAGATTCTTCGACAACATGCATGCAGGTGTATTCAGATTCAGGTTTATAATCACAATTTATAAGATAGTCATATAAGTAAGGGTTCCCATTGCTCGTTGCTACTCCAAATAACCATTGCTCATCTATCCCTGAAATCTGTAATCCAAAACCCAATTGATTTTTTGGAAAGTTAATCGGACCACGAATTTTGCGTAATCTATTTTCTTTTACAAATAGCTCACATTGTTTAAGGAGAATCTCACAGATTTCCTGACTTTCAGCCTTTAACCAACCAAACGTTCCGCATTTTCTTCCATAACTCTTATATTCGGGATTTAAATCAGAAATTACAAAGCCACAAGGTTCACCTTCAGAATAAGCGATGAAAACTTTTATTTTATATTCAGGTAACACAAATTTGGATTTTAGATAATCTATTAGGCTTTTTATGATATTTTCTTTTACTAGTGTATCTTGGAGGGAAAGCAACTTACTCATTGCTTTTTGTATTTCTATTAAATCCCTTGTATCATTTACTTCAATATAGGTTTTTTGAACTTTTTGAATTGTTTGAACCATAGGTAGTTCATCTTTGCTATTTTTTTATGTATTGATATCAACACATTCCTTCATATATAAAGAAAAAAAAATATTGCTACTTGGATGAAAAGTTTTTTCTTTATATATGGCTGAAGAGATAGAAGTGGTATGATACAACCTGAAAATATATGTGGAAAGTGTATATTACCAAATGGATTCTTAGGAGTTCATCTTAATGATCAGGGATTATGCAATTTTTGTACAGATCCGGATCATAAGAATATAAACTGGTCGCGAACCGAAATAAGCCAAGAGAGAAGAAATACTGCTCTTGAGGATTGGAACTTAGTAGTAGAACGAATGCAACGAGATCATGGGAAGCAACCATATGATTGTGTGCTGGGATATTCTGGTGGAAAAGACTCTACAGCCTTACTTGATCATCTAGTAAATGATTTAAACCTCACCCCTTTAGCAGTTACTTCTGATACAGGATTCATGACGGAGATTGCAAAAGATAATATGAGAGATACTTTAGAGAGAATTGAAGTGGATCATATTTTTATCGAAGATGCAGCGAAAACTTTTACTAAGCTCTATAAATGGCATTTTTTTCATCATAATTCTAATGAGACGTTTTTAGCCAGATATATTTGCGACTATTGTTCTGATTTAATTCATAGTATCGTGGTCAAAGAGGCAATGAAACATAGAATTAACTACGTATTATTCGGATATTCTCCAGACCAAATCTTTCGATATTTCTATGAAATGCCTCGCGACGAGGTAATTAAAGAGTGGAAGCCAGAACTCCTTGATGAACCTGTTTTTGAAGACTTTGATAGACGATGGTATCTAACTGATGAGGAAACTGAAAGTGAAAACATCCCCCGAGTGCTTTTACCCTATCACGTAATCCCATATAGAGAACAAGATATAATTGATCTTGTGGAATCTAAAAATTTAATAAAGAAAGGTCATGCTGATCCTCTCCTTACTAATTGTAATGTGGTTCATGCGGCAACTTTCTATGATTTTAATCGATATGGTGGCATTTTATATGCATACCAATATGCTGAACTCGTACGTCAAAATCCAGAGGCAAGAAAGAAGTGGTTAAGAACACTAAAGATATCAGCTCCTCTAATCCTTGAGAATAAATTTAAGCAAAGAGAAGTAAATCAATTTCTTGAACAAATTGGCGTAACTCAAGAAGAATTGCTTGATCATATTCATAAACAGTTAGCCCAAGATCCAAATAAAGAGACTATTGAGCTCAATATAGGTATGTTTAGAAAGAAAAAAAGATCTAAACCCGCTATTCCAGCTCAGTAATTTTTTTTTTAGATTTTTAGATATATTTTGGAAAAAATGAAAAGCTAAGCGGAAGGTTAAATCTTCCCATTCAATCTCATCGCATAAGATTTGAGAAAAGCTAATGCTTTGGGTGGATTTGCTTGAGGCATGGCATATGATACAAGTACGCCTCCTTGAAATGGTGCGAATATTACATGTCCCATCCCTCTATCGTTGGTTCCAATAATTCCTTCAGTAGTAGTTTCAACAACCGAAAATTTTCCATCGTTTAAAATAAAAGAGCGGTCTCCTTTAATGACATTCAATATAATGTTCGTTTGATTGGTTAAATCCCAATTATCTGTCTGGAAAACTATATTCCCCGAATCAGACACAACTGCGACTCCAGCAATTTTTGTGTTAGACTCTAGCGCAGCAATTCCCAAATCGTCAATAATCTTTTTTATTTCATCCATATTAAGTATTTATAAGATTTATTGTTTTTAGATATTATTAAATTACTCTTAAATCTAATATTTGGAATATAATTCTACTAATTTTTGCTTATTTGTTAAAAATCTAGGTCTTAATTTTTATAGAAAAAAAGAGAAGAAAATGTTATTTAATTACAGCCCAATAATTTAAAGGGCATATGTGAATTAGGATTGAAAAGAGTAATAACCATTCTAACAGTGGTGCGCCAAAGATACAGTTTAACATAAAAAATACTGATGGTATGAACACACCACAAATCCCAAAACCTTTATGAAAATGAGCATGTCTTAGAATAGCATGGAGCGAGAAACATACTATTGAAAACACAAAACCAAAAAAAGCAACTGCCGCACATAATCCGTGATAGATCCCATTTGGTCCTGCTCTTTCTAAACTGAATATCCCTACAAATATATACCCGAAACCGCCAATTACACCGCACATTATCCCCAAGAAAGATGTGCTATGTAATACTTTAGCTTTCAATGAACACCCCGCAGGTTTATAAATTACCGCCTTTCTTATGAAGAAATTATAGGGAACCGTTATTATCCCTGCTACAATGCACGCACAATCAAATAGAAATGGAGCAGGGGTAAATAATGAATTCCCAAGATCACTAATTGTGTGAGTTATGATACTGAAATCGTTCTCTACCGCGATTAAAAGGCTCATAAAGAGAAGTGATAAATAGATAATCATAGCACCCAATAGAGCCATCTTAAAAGGTCTCCTTGATTTTAATGTAGAGACTTTATTTAAAACCTTAACCATAGTTGGTCCTGAATTAGAAATAGATTTTTTAGCAACTTTATTATATTCATAACTACATGGTAATTCTAAAACCTGTAATAAAGCTTGTCCTTCACCTATTAATTGGATTTCATTACTAATACCTCCATCAAAGACGCTAAAAAGTATATGGTCTTTAAAAATACCTTTCTTTTTAGAATATTTCCAGCTTGGTATATATCCTTTTGAAGATAATCCGGCATTATAAAAAATTTGCTGATGCTCTGGTTTGTAAGCAGAAACAAAAACTTCGCAATATCTTACATTCAAATCTTCTTTGCAAGTAATAAATTCTTCTACAAACACCTGAAGCTCCTCAAGAGATCCGACTTTATATTTGGTCTTTTCGAAATTTTGTACTTGAGGAGTATAGAGAAACTGAAAATAAGAATCAGAATTTCTTAAGGTAAAAGTTATAGTCTTATAGCCAAACTTATCTTTTGATATATGTTTTTGAATATTCTTTCTAACTGTCTTTATTTTTGATGTATCTAAATTGATTTCAGGAGTTTCAACACAACAAGATCCTAAATTATACCGCTTATTCGAGTATTGAAAACAGGGTTCGACATCAGGAATAATCAATGGGCATTCTGGATTACGTAATTTATTTAGTGATCTCTCATCATAGAGAATTTGCATTAAATCAGACTCTACCTTTCCTAGAAACACATCTTTATTAGGATAAAAGGCTATTGGAGCAATTCCGCACACCCACATTGAATATTGCGATTTTGCATGGGCTGTGCGATTTTCCACATACCAAGTGTAAATTCTGTCTCTAAAATTATGGATCATTCCAAGCATAGAACCTATCATTGCTTTTGTTATATCAATATACCCTTGATACTTCTTTTTTAACATAAATCCTCTAATATAGCCACGTTTATTTTCGAAATCTATAATAAAAGTTACGCATCCTGCAATACTATAGGAGGGATCTAGGTAAAGTATCCATTGAACGTTAGGATCTTCGATAAGCTTTCGAACCTCCTTCACATCTTCCATTTCTTTATATGGATAGGTTCCATCATACAGTTCTTTGTAAATCTCTGTAATTTCCTTTGCATCTTCTGGTCGCGCTACTCGTAAGATAGGGCTTATTTTATGCTGATGTTTTCTCTCAGAAATTTTAAAATCAAGACGCATCTCATGGGCGATTTCAGTATCCATAACATTCTTAAAGGGTTCTAAAAATTCGTGAGTGAAATCTGGAAAGAGCTCACTTAGCGACACAACTAGATTTTCCGTATAGATCTGTTTTGACAACATTGTATTTTTTATGTATAAACTTTCTCTTCTCACAATTTACTATAAGTTATAGATTACTCTTCCACACATATTTAAATAAAAAATAGGCAAATTTTTCCTTTATAAAGAGAAAGTAAAATAACACAATGTTTAAGTATCAGTTTTTTCTTCTAATTTTTTACGAGTGTCTTGCATCCATTCCCCTACTCGTCTAAGGAGTTCGTTTTTTTCTTTCAGTTCGTTTTGTGTTTGTAAGGATGAATCTCTTTCAGCAAAATCATCAATTTGCTGTTGGTAGGATATCTGTTTGCTATAGTAAGGAAAAATATTTAGAATTTTATTTAAGATATTTGCCCGATTCTCAATTATCGCGGCTCTTAATTGTTTCGGCTCAGTCCTTCCGATCCGTATATCACTAATTAAATCCTTAAGTACTTCGAGTTCCTTCTCATCAAATAAGATCTTTTCGATCATCTCAGATAACATTTTTTGTTGGCTTTGTTTTTTACTGCTCAATTCAATCCTCCTCATTTTCATTGTATATGTATGATTGCAGTTTACTGAAAAATATAAACAAGTATTCATAGAGTTCTTTAGATCTGGATTCTGCATTATTATACTCAAAATCAATCATCTTAAATTGCACTAAATAACTTTGCAATTCTTCTTTAGTGAAAGGCATCTTACAATCTACACTAAGGTGCTCAATGAAATCATTTAAATTTTTGGTGGTAACCATGTCATCAGAGTTAAAATAATGTTTGTATACTTCCGTAAGAAACCTTCGTATGAAATTGTGTTCGAGTTTGAGCGCATTTTTGAAATCGTCATTTTTTATGTAATTATAGATAGTAAAGACTTCGAAGTTAAAGTTGCTAAATTCTCGCATAAGCGCTTTTTTTAAATTTCCTTCCTCAATTATGAACTTTCGTGGCTGTTGATGACGGTCTTCTAAAAAAGTTAAAGAATTAGTAGACTCATTTTCAATAGCTTCTAGAGTATATGGTTGATTAGATTCAAATTCATCTTCTAATGCCTTCTGATACTGAGATCCTACGGAATAAGATGTTCTAAGTGATTCCGAACCACTTGCCGTCTTAGGATGATTTTCCACTATATATCCGTGTCTTATCAATAGAGTAAATATCTCATCTCTGCATCTTTTTATTTCTACTTTATCTTTATAATGCCGTGAAGCTTTGGGATAAATTACCTTCTTTAGTTCTTTTTTCAGTTTTTTCTCGTAAAGGTTTCCAATTTGATCTAATGTGCCAATTGATTCGAGGAATTTTTTTACCTCAGTTATATATCCACTATACATTCCTAGGTCTTTTTCAAATATTGTTTTCTTTATTTGGTCTAATATTATTCTTTCTGTATCTCGTAAGTTATATCCCTGTCTATTCATATACGCGATAATCTCCTTATTATCCATGAGAGGACGATCTTTTATATCTTTCCAATCAAAACATACAGGAAAGGCTTGATAGATGTCGGACCGTTTCACTATCGCTTCCTCACTTTTCATGCTTTCTAAATATTGGATTTGATACGTCTCCTTTCTGCTCCGCGAGTATATACCTGTGCCATGCATTTCTTGAAGATTCATCCTATTGACTAAAGCGCCAATATCGCGTTTATCAGTTGTTCTAAAGGTGACGATATTATCAAAATATTTAACTAAGTTAGGGTGGAGATAATACATCTGGTTTGCCCCAAAGAGTAGGCCAAATCCCTTTTCGATAAGTGGATCTAAGAATTTGTAAATTTTTCCATAGTCATTGTTTCGTTCAATATTAATACTCCTAAAGAACATATCTATATGAGGAATAAATATATCCTTTTCTACATATTCTGAGTTTCGCTTGAGAAAATGAATAATTTTTGAAATAATCAGAAATGACACAAACACTAATTTGGGTAAATCCGTTATAATGGAAAGATCGATAATAACCGTTTTGTTGGTGTTAATAAAATCCTGAAATGTTATGATATTTTCACCAGTTTTTAAAGTTGAAATATGTAGATACGCTAAGTCTTGGGGATTGAGGTCGCGAAATAATGCAAGTAATGTATCACTTACAGGATTTTCCCACTTATTTTGATTGACTAATTGGACATTAAGAGATTCCATATCTAAATTTGGATTCTGCTGGATTGCATTTCTCATTATATCTATGTTATTTTTTTGCTTTTGAAACGCTAATGCGTATGCATCAAAGATATAGTCCATGAACTCTATATTGTCTTTATCATAAGGAATATCGGACTTAAGTGGATCTAAACTAAAGGCGGTACCGAGTTTAAAGTAAAGGAAATCATTTTCAAAGGGGGTACCTTCAAAGTGTTTTAGTAATTTAGACCATGTCCCTCTAAAGTCAAAGATCAATGAAGGTTTGTTTTTTTCGACTAACTGTGCCACGATCTTCATCGCAAGGAGTTCTCTACTGGAATACGTGCCATTTACAATGAGGATATTAGAGAGCTGTTCTTCAGAAAAACCAAAAGGAATCTCTTTTTCGAGCACCTCAGTATTAATCGTATCCCCAATAACTATACTATTTTTGAGTTTTAATGGAGTGTTAAACTCAGAGGCGATTCGTGTCGTAATTCCTTTTTTTAACTCGTCAACTATTTCAGTAAGAGAAACGAGAAACTTTCCTTGAATTATAAGAAAATTAAGATGTGTTCCATTAATTGTAAAATCTTTGTTTTTTACTAAAGTTGATATGATACCTGAAAGAAGAACTCGCCTTCTGAGCTGTACCAAGTCACAATTAAAGAAATGTGTATTGAACGCATTATATAATTTCAGGGCTTTTGAGTGTAACTGTTCTTCAAGATTTTCAATTACTTCACTTGAAAGTGTCTCAATATACTTGAATTCACAGGCAGAAAGCGTAAAAAAAGTTTGCCACATTCCAGAACGCATTGCTAACCAATTAATCCCAT
This sequence comes from Promethearchaeia archaeon, assembly GCA_029856085.1. Classification (GTDB taxonomy): domain Archaea; phylum Asgardarchaeota; class Lokiarchaeia; order Sigyniarchaeales; family SOKP01; genus Loki-b32. The sequence goes on from JAHQWI010000194.1 coordinate 7,350, forward strand.
CTAATTTAGTCTGCACTCTCCAATCGGAACGCAATAAACTCCTATGTGTGTTAAGATTTAAGTAATCGAGATATTTTTTGTAGAATATTTCAAAAGAGATAGGTGAATTTATGCAGGTATACCCAAACGAGACTTTTTGATTCATAATTCCTTGGATAAACTTATCAGTTCTAAAATATGATGGAGGTCGTATCAATGCCAGATTAAACATTTTCATTCCAACCAATAGCTCATTATCAATATAGGCAAAGATGGAATCAGGGATCCCCCGATAACAGAAAAAAGCAGTATCGCTAAAAGGATTTATTGGGATAAAGTAACTACTTTTAATTACGGATTGATTAAATATAATAAATAACAACTTATGCCACCAGAAATAGACTAAAGCACCTAATAGAGCGATGTTAAATAAAAGGATATAAATAAGTGATAATCCCAAAAAAGATAATAGAATACTTGAACTAATAAATAAAATAGAGCAAAAAAGAGCTTTTATAAGAAAATCCGGTTTTATTCTGAATTTCCTTACCGCCTCTATTTCTTCATTTCTTATTTCTGAAGGAAACTTAAAAAAATAGGTTCTTAACGCGTTAATCAGATTGCGCCCAGAAAGATGTACGATCTGAAAGTGATGAAAATTTCCTACAAAATTGCTTTGTAATATGTTTTCTAAACTATACAACTTATCCTTTAATACTCTAAATTTATTGCGACTCAAAATTCCTTTTACTGAGCAATGCACACAGAAGTAAATATTAGTCTGGACCGAACCTCCCAATTCATTTTGACCCTTTTTAAGAAGCGGAGTTTGGATTATTTGGTATGTAAAGCTTACCATGTTTTTATACTCACTAAGTGCTTTTATAAACAAGTTTACAGAGGCATGAATATTTTCGGGAATCACCTTTATTCTAAAGATGGCAAGACCAGTATGCACTAAGTTTCTTTTATTAGAAATATAAATCGTTGATGATGTTTCTCCGTCTAAAAGAAATAACATATCTTGAAAGGGGTAAATTTTTTTCGCTTTCTTGAAGGAAAGAGAAGATAAAATATTAAGAAAATAAATTTGATCTCGAAAGACAAATATAAACATATTCATAATTAAAACACATGCTCCTATAGCCATAGACAGGTCAAAAGTGATAAGATACGTAGAAACCATAAAAAATACCACAATTACTACAAAAAATATACTTCTTGCTATGATGAAGGCACTATTTATATGTTTAAATGAAGGGTTAATTTTCCAGATTCGCGGAATCTCTTTTTTTGAGCTTTTCTCATCTATTACAATTCGCATTTTTTTCCCTTCTTCTGAAGAATATTTTTTGCTAAAACTTGCCATTTTTCATAGTTACCTCTTTTTATTCAAACTCTTATATGAAAAAATCATAATTATGACGATTCCGAAGAAAATGAGAAGAAGGTTACTCAACACAGGCATAGTATTCGGGTATAAAAACATCTCAACGGCAATTAAACCACCTAAACATAGAGATATAAACGCAATCCCAATAAGGAAATATTTTATAAGAATATTTTGAGATTTGCCATAATCCATATTATCCTTTAAGGTTCCTTGAAAGGTTATCCTGTTCTTATTGCTCTCTATTAGACTTTTTTTGATGTTTTTTAAGAAAATAGCCCTTTCTATATTCATTTGGTCGAGTTTTTTATTTAAATTATTTTGAAGTACTCTTTCTTGCTCCTTAATTTTGTGTAATAGCATTGGTTTAAACTTGCTAGAGTTTGTATCTCGTTTCTGTCTCATCCCGCGAGGAATCACATTAAGCATATATAAGTTAGAAGACTCAAAATAATCCTCTCCTGTCATTCCTTTATAGAGATTTGGAACTTCAATTTTTCTAAGCTCATAATAAACAAAGATTAGGTTTTTTATATGCTTGTAGGGAATATCTCCGCGGTTCCGTAAGAAGAGTAATTCTATTTCTTTGATTGTAGTAATAGTTTCATTATTAAAAATTTGGATTTGCAAGTTTTTTTCAAATATATCGTTTACCGCAATCATATATTCAAATAGAAGTTCTTCACTTTTTTCTCTATAACGAGGTCTCATTCCCAAATTTAGTGCAATCTCGTCTACAAGATTACTGGTCGAGATGAATCCAACTACTGCTAGCTTTTTGTAATTACCAGTTTCCTTACAGGCTTGTATCAACCGTTTTAACTTCAAATCGAAGACTTGATAATTCACAGTTATGAATAATCCCCCTTTTTAATTTTCAATTCCTCTTCTGCGATAAATTCATCTAATTCAATCGGTTCTTGAATATCTTGGATTATTTTCTCAATTTGGATCTCAGGTATTTGACGACTTCTCTCAAGAGCAGTAACAGTTAATAGATAATAAAGAGAGTAGGGAAAAATAAGGACAAATCCAAATAATTGTAATATATATCCAATACCAATAGAATAATATGTGATAGTATTCAGATCAATATCTACGTTAGTTAAAACGGGATAATAGAGCTCATTAGGATATAAATAGATGCTCGGGAATAATACAACATAGAAGAACGTAAGCATAAGTAAAAAAGCAAAAATATAGGAATAATATCTTATATTACTAGAATTCTTAGATACGTTAATATCTTGAATGGTCCCTATCCCTACAGCTAATATAAGTATTACTACAAATAAGACATTAATATAAAACGGCACGTTAAGATTTAAAGGTCTATAATCCTCATTTACGGTTGCTCCCCTTGGAAAATCCGTTGTCCATTCAAAAAATAGGTTATAACTCCATGATGCGATTATTTCATTATTAATATCAACTACTTGAAATGAATACCATTCTAAGAAGAGTGAGACAAAAAGCAGAGTAACACCTGCTAATAGGGCAAGTCTAGGATAAGATAATGTTTTCATGTGATTAATCCTCCAAAAATGATCCATATCTGTTTATGAAATCTTTATTTTTCTCTGGAATCTCTTTTTCAAAAAATCCGCCATTTTTAACCTTAGTCAATAATCTATTTTGATCAATACTCTCTTTAATCTGATCCTGTTCAATTTGCATAATTACTTTAGACTGATGATGTTTTCCTAAGCATTCATACCCAAATTGCGACATCATCTCAGGAGAAAACTTTTCATTAATCAATACTAAACTCGTCTCATCTAGTTGAGATTCTTTTTGATTATAAGGATTTAAGAATTCAGCTTGGATCTCTAATCTCGGTTTCAACACTTTCATATAGAAGAATGGTATTGATATAAAGAAAACTCCAAGAAGTGCATATCCAATATTAATAAGAAATTTCATAGTTTCAAATGCTTGAAATAATATCAGAAAGAGAAGTACAACACCAAACCCTATAAATGGGATGGAAAGAATTGTAGAACGTTTTAGAAATTGGTCGTATGATTCATTATAGGATATTAATGAATGTTTTTGTTTACTATAAGTTTCTAATAAGATGTATTTTTGCTCTATGAAATGTACAAAATCAGAAAGATTATTCTCTTTGATGACATGAAGGTTTATATCGTTGAGATATGCAAACGGAATGTCTTTTTCTAAAAATCCGACATCATTTTGACACAATAATACTGGCTCTATAAACACTTTTAGCTGCACATTTCCTTCTGTAAAAAATAAGTTCTTACGTGTCAACGTTTTTTTAATTGTGATATTTATCCCAAAATGACGTTTTATGTAAGAATGGAAATTACCTTTATTTACTATATCGTGATGAATGGTCTTATGGCTTTCTTGTATCGTATCAAAATATGAATCAAGTAGCATTTTAAACGCTGAACCATTTTCTTTAAATTTTTGATGGTTAGGAACATACTTAATCGTTTCACTTGAGACTTGTAATTCTCCTTTAAGCGTACTTAGCTTTAATGGAATAATTATAACGAAATCTAATACATCGTTAATATCAGCTTTTTTTACAGCAACCACATCAGCATACGTAAAAATACCTTTCAAAAGCGGAGTCGGTCTAATAATATTATAATCATATTTCTGAAAAATTTGCCCAACCTGGTTTTCAATTGTTTGTCTTTCAGAAATATCTAATTTCTCATCTTGAATAGTTTTTGGTTTCTGTGATGGTTGAATATCTATTTGTTTGACCTCTAATGGTTCTTCTTCTATAAATGTGAACTTAGGAGATCTTATCGCAACTTCGGGTATTTCAATAAGCCCATCTTCATCTTTAAACTCTTCTGTTTCCTCAAAATCAACAATTTTTTCATGTATAGTGGGGCTCATTTGTTGCATAGTTTTCTTCTTAGTCTGGAGGAAATTTTCAGATTCTTTAGATGCCATTTTAGATTTTTGGACGGAATTCTGTTTCTGTGGAGGGTACCATATGCTGTTTTTAAGTCGTTTGTACTTATCAGAAAACCATTTTTGCGGTTTCATTTCTTTTATAATTGTATTATAATCTTCTTGATTGTATTCCTCAACTTCTTCATGAACAGGAGTTTCTTCTGATTTGTCATCTGGTTCAGTAAAATCGTTTAATTTTTTGCGGGATGTGAGTGATTTTGCGCCTTCTACTATTTTTTGGGCTGTTGCGGGTCCAATTCCTTTTATACTTGATAATTGAGGTATAGTCAATCTCGCGAGCGTTTCAATCGTATCAAATCCATGTTCTCGTAATTTTTGTGCTACAGAGGGTCCAACACCTTTTATTTTTGTTATATCCTCTTTCACTATAGTGGTACTTAGTAAAGGTTTTTTTTTAATTGCCGAATTGAACGAGTTAAATCTCTGAACCCATTCATAATCATTTTCCAGTTCGGCTTGTATGCGTCCTCTTTCGGTTAAATCAATTGCCTGCTCGATATTTTGTGCTGCTATAGCTTTTTTTGCATCTTCATAATATGATCCTAATGTGTTTTTCTTCCTACTGATCTCATTTTCTAGAACCGTCATAACTATCAAATATTATTAAAATGATCATTTATAAAGAAAAAATGTGAAATTTATATTGTTTAATGTCTTATTCATAACTAGAAGACATGAATTTTTTGTCTTAATTTAAAAAGACCTACAATAATTATGCCCCATGCTTACACCCTGGATTTTTGTCTTTTGGTAGTGTAATTCATTACACTCTATAATCTTACCCTTTTGATTTTTAGACGCGAACTTGCGTCGGTTGGCACGGGGCACCTTTTTACCTTAATTTCAAATACAACTCAAAATAAAGAATTCGATTTGACTTTTTCCTTTATATTGTTTTAAAATGTCTATACCCATAGATATGAGTTTAATCGATTTTACAGGGAAAAGTACAAAAGAGGAGACTTTAGAAGAAACTGAAATTTATAAATATATTCCAGATAAGCGTATTCTTCGGGTATTATTTGAAAACAAAATATTTGAACTACGCGACATTCAAAAAGAAGCCATACAGAAAGGACTATTTTTTCGCAAATCTTTTTTAGTGTGTGCCCCCTCTGGTAGTGGAAAAACACTCATTGGTGAATTATGCGCGGTAAATAATGTTTTTCAGAAGTTCGGCAAATCTGTATATTTAGTGCCCTTTAAGGCATTAGCTACTGAGAAATTCTTCCACTTCAAAAAAGCCTATGGAAAATATGGTGTAAAAGTAGAAATATCTATTGGAGATTATGATATAGACGATTCTAAAATAGAAAAAGCTAATATCATCGTTACTACCTATGAAAAAATGGACTCGATCATAAGGAACTTCTATGATAAGGAGTGGATTTCTGAGTTTTCTACAATCATTATTGATGAGATCCATATCATTGGTGAATCCGATAGAGGACCTCGTTTGGAATCTCTCATTGTACGATTGAATGAATTCTTTCACCACCCTCAAATAATCGGCTTAAGTGCCACAATTGCGAATCCAGAGTTCTTTAATGCATGGCTCACATCACTTGGGAACCATACTACATTGGTGATATCTGAGGAAAGACCTGTACCGCTTCATTATAAAATTCACACCACACAAAATAAAGACTCTACTATAAAACATATCGTAAAGACTACTCTTAACGATAAAGGGCAAGTGCTTATCTTTCTAAATAAGCGTAAGACGGCACAACAGTCTGCTCAAAATCTTAAGGAAATAGTAAAGAAATTTTTAGAGGAATCTGAGTTAAAAGTGTTAAAAGCGCTCTCTAAGCGTATCTCATCGATTAAGGGAGGAAACCTTGAATTGAGTAAGATATTTTCCCATGGAGTCGCGTTTCATCATGCTGGCCTCCTTTCACGCGAAAGAAAATTAATAGAGGATAATTTCCGTAGCAAAATTATTAGAGTTATATGTTGTACGACTACACTTTCAGCAGGAATCAACACACCTGCCCGTGTTGTTATTTTACGAGACTTTAAAAAGTATACCACATCCGGGTTTAATATAAAAAACTTTTCAGGATACTATGAGAATGGCGATGGATTTTCCTATTTCAAGCCATTCTCATCAAACGAAGTTTTTCAAATCTTAGGAAGGGCGGGTAGACCGGGATTGGACTCAGTCGGACATGGGATTATGTTAGTAAGGAGCATAGAGGAGAAGATGTGGGTTGAGGATCACTACTTTAAATCACTCCAGATGAATAGTCCACTCATGCCTAAATACAATGATCTCACCTCTGGATTAAACAAAATTAATATTTTAAAAGAACAAGTACTACTTCGGGTATTTGAAGAGCAAGAAATTACAATAGATAAACTCAAGAATTTCTTTGAAAAAACTTACTTTTGGTATACAATTTCTCATAAGATGAAAGACCAACAAATCCCTATTGAGCAGTTATTAATGATTAAAGAGATATCTCCTGTCAATATTCTTAAGCTTCATGCCGATCCGAAAAAAGTACAAACACTTAGAAGTAAAAACCCTCAGATTAAAATAACAAAATGTAGTAACTCAAACCTTTCGGGCTATGTTAAGACTACTTTTGGAGTCTATTCATGTCAATTTGATATTGATACTGGAATTAAATGTTCTTGTGGATTTCAAAATGGTATATCCGATAATTTTGCAGTTGAGAACGAGTTTGCCTTTGAATTTTGCGACCATATTACCATGTTCCTCTTGTATTTAATCAAATTTCCTGATGTAAATATCCAAAAATATGTTGAAGATATTATTCCAAAAAGTATTAAGAACCAATATATCCTAAATTACTTGTTTGAAAAAGGGTTAATATTAAAGAATAATAACGGCTCAATACAATGCTCCCAGTTTGGAAAACTAATAATTAGGCTCTATCTATATCCTTCTTCAGGTGTACTCATTCGATATAAATTAGAGAATACAAATATAACCTCTTTTCGGGATTTAATTAAGGAAGCCTATGAAGTGTTAAAATCGGAATTTCGAGTACGTGACTATAAGATGTTAGAGCCTATTCTTGAATGGACAGATGAGGAGCCGATTGAACATATCTTAGAAAAATATCACATAATGACAGGTGATCTTTTTTCTGTACGAGATAGTTTAGAGAGAATTATTACCTTTATTGGGATTATTGCGAATAATCTAAGTTCCAGCGGGTTTGATATTCATAACAGGTTAGAAAAGGTAGCCGAAATGTCAGAAACACTTAGGATACGGATACATTATGGGATTCGTGAGGAATTAT
>JAHQWI010000195.1 GCA_029856085.1 Promethearchaeia archaeon
AGTCTAAAACTAAGGCTTCAGATAAGACATTCTTGATACTTATATTAGCTTTTATAATAGTATTGCTTCTACCAATAGTTTTAAATGCAATAAACGAGGTACTAATTGGTATTGGGGATGCTTTAGCTGATATTAGGAACGCTCTTGATGATGGGGGGCTAAATTTCTTAACCAATTTAACACCTATTATTGGATTTCTTATTCTGTTAGTACTTGTAAAGTTCTTAATCGATATACCGTGGGATAATGCAGTGTGGGTTTCATTATTGACGCTTTTCATATTATACGTTCTATACTGTTTAATTCCTGAATTGTACACATTCTTAGGAACTGGATTTTAAATTTAAATAGCACAAAAATCTAAAAAATCAAATTACTATTTTTTTTCCTTTTTTTCTTTAAAAATTGATAATTTTAAAAGCCTGCAACTTACAACCTTCTACTAGCAATGTTAATATGATAAAAAATAATAGAATTTAAATCAAAAAACATGGAATCTATATTTTTTCTTTGAGCTTGAGTCTTGGAGCAAGTCCTAAACTCATCATCTCTTGTAATAACAACTTGAAAGCATATGAACAAACAACTTTTGATATAATTGTGCTTTCTCCACACACAGGACAGTATCGCTTGTCTCGATTTCGATCATACACAGCTAGGAGTCCACATTTTTCACAAACTAATATGACTGTTCTATCTGACTCATCTAACAACCTTTCCTTCAATAATAACGCGGAACCATGACCTACAAGACAATCCCGTTCCATTTCGCCGAAACGTAACCCTCCTTCTCTTGCTCTACCTTCTGTTGGCTGTCTTGTTAATATTTGAACAGGACCACGTGCTCTGGCATGAAGTTTATCAGCAACTAAGTGATATAACTTTTGAAAATAGATTGGTGCACAATAAATACCAGCTTCATATTTTTCTCCTGTCATTCCGTTGTACATAACTTCTCTACCATTAAATTCAAAACCAGAATCCACTAATAGTTCTTGAAGTTTAGTAATGTTCGTCCATTCAAAGGCAGTAGCATCACCTAATTTTCCATTGACGCACGCAATTTTACCGCTTATTCCCTCAAATAATTGCCCTAAAGTCATCCGTGAAGGCATAGCATGTGGGTTAACAATAATATCAGGAATTACGCCCGATGAAGTAAATGGCATATCAGATTGCTCAACTGTTAATCCAAGGACTCCTTTTTGCCCATGGCGCGAAGAAAATTTATCTCCTAATTCAGGAATCCTTAAGTCTCTTACTTTTATTTTTACCAGTTTGTTTCCATCAACAGTTTCTGAAATAATTACAGTATCAACTATTCCTTGTTCATTATGCCTCATATTTTTCGAAGTTTCACGTCGATTAGGTTGCATTAATTCAAATTCTTCATAGGATTTTATAAATCTCGGTGGAGAAGTTCTGCCAATAAGAACATCTCCTCCATTAACTTGGGTTTCTGGTTCTATTATACCATCCTCTTCTGATAAAAGTCGATAAGATTCAGCAGATTTAAATCCTCTAACACCTCTTTCCGGAATTTCGAACTTATCAACTTCTCCTCCTGGATATTTTCTTTCTTCAGCGTTATATGTCCTAAAGAAATGACTCCGAGCAAGGCCTCTCTCAATTGATGCTTTATTAATTATTATAGCATCTTCAATATTGAAACCTTCAAAACTCATCATACCAATAATAAAATTTTGCCCAGCAGGTCGTTTATTAATTCCGATAATCTCCATCGGACTTGTTTTTACTAAAGGTTGTTGAGGATAATGCAATGTATGCCCTCTTGTGTCAAGTCTAAGATGCATATTAGCAGCGAATAAACCTAATGCCTGTTTTACCATTCCTGCTTCGTATGTATTTCTTGGTGATTGATTATGCTCTGGAAATGGAATAATTGAAGCACAAATTCCGAGAATTGCAGCAGGAGAAATTTCTAAATGAGTATGTTCACTAGTCAGATCCTCTTCAAACATAGCTATATAAGCGTTTTCTTCTTCTTCAGCATCCAAATACTCAATTACACCCTTATGAACTAAATCTGACCAAATATATTTATTTTGTCTTAACTTCTCAATATCTTCCTTAATAATCAATGGTTTTTTATTTTTTAATACGAAAAGTGGTCTTGTTGCTCTCCCAGCATCACAATTAATTTGAATCTCTCTAGAGTCATGGTAATATCCTATGTTTACATGTTGACCTATTTCTACTTTCCTTCTTTTTTCTCTAAGTTGTCTAATAAAAGGGTTGTATTGTTGATGGATACCAACTAGTTTTCCATTAAGAAAGACTTTTACTTTATCTCCTTTTACATTTTTCACTTCATTTATAGGAATGACTCCCAAATCGAACAAAATATTTTCAATTATTTTCTCATCAGTTCCTACAGAAATTATGGAGGCTAATCCAAGATTTTTAACCAAACCACAATTTGGCCCTTCAGGGGTTTCTGCGGGACAAATTTTTCCCCACTGAGTCGGATGCAAATCTCTAGCCTCAAAATGAGGTTGACTTCTACTTAAAGGAGAGATAACTCTTCTTAAATGACTCAATGTACCAACATGATTAGCCCTATTTAATAATTGACTCACACCTGCCTTACCTCCAACCCAATTTCCCGTGGCTAAGGCATGTCTAATTCTTTCTGTTATTACATCTGCTCTTACAGCTGTTTTTATATTTGGTGCTCTTCCTCGAACAGCAGTTCTTTCCAGTTGATACTTAATATCCTTTACAAGATTTAAAAAAGCGACTCTAAATAGGCCAGTAAATAATTCTCCAGCTAATTTTAACCTTTTATTTGCATAGTGGTCTTTATCATCTGGTTCTCTTAATCCTAGAGCAAGTTCCATTACTTTTTGTGCCATTTGGCCTAAATAATATGCTTTTTTGATTCTGTCATCTTCAGCATTTCCAATGTGAGGTAATAAATATCTATCTAGAACTTGAAGAGCTCTTCTAATACGATAGTCTTTGGTCTGCCCAATTGCTACCCTTTTTCCAATATAATCAAGAGCATTTTGTTGAGATTTCTCTGGATCCTTTAATACTTGGATCTCAGAAGCTACATCTATTACAGGGATCAATTCTTTTTGAATTTCATCATTTTCAGATATGGCTTCAAAAATTTCTCTATCTGAATGTAATCCCAAAGCCCTCATAAGGATTGCTAGAGGAATCTTACCAGGTACCGAGGGGAATGAAACTCTTAAATTACCATCTTTCTTCCTTTCAATCGTAACGGGTGCGCGGAATCCGCTTCTCGTCGAAAATACCTTTGCTTGATGAGTGGCACTGGAGCTTCTACTTGCTTCCTCCGCCAATATCCTATTAGGGGCTAAATCCTCTTGGGTTACGAGAACTCGCTCAGTCCCATTTATAATAAAATAACCTCCTGGGTCAAGTGGATCTTCACCCCTATTGATTAACTCTTGTTCAGACAAGTTCTCTAGCGGACACCTACAACTCTTTAGCATAATTGGGATTTTACCAATATATATATCAAGAGTTTCTTCTGCTTCTTCTCTCTGTGTACGTTCGTCTATTGTAATAGGGGTCATTTCTAAAGTAATATCTGCTGCATAACTAAGTTCTCTTATTCTTGCTTCAATAGGAGTAATTTCCATAGTTGCCCCGTCGGCTTCCCTTACTTTAGGTGATCCAATTATAATTTTTCCAAATTTGATTTTAAAGCCGGGGATATCCGGTATAACTTCACCTGATTCGTCTACAATAGATTGCATTTCATCTTCAATGAACCCGTTGTATGAATCTAAATGCTGGCGAACCAAACCTTTCTCATCAAATAGGCTTTTTAAAACAACCCATTTATCTTCATTTGATAACTTTTCACTACTCAAATTCAATCATACCATACAAATAATTTTAAATAAAAAAATCATATTATCCTTTTTCCTTCTTTACATAGCGAAAGTAATCTATGTTTCTTACTGTTGTGTGTGAGTCTCGGACTATTCTTATAATATCTCCCTCTTTTGCTCCGATAGCAATCGCAACTGGATCTTTCTCAAATATCTGAGGTAAATCAGTTAATTCTATATGATATTTTTCTAAGAGTTCCAGAGATTCTTCTTTAGTTAAAAGAAGATGGTGAGGAACAAATTTATGTAATAAGACGTCTATTTTTTTTTTCTTAGTCAAGGAAAAATCCTCTTATATGACGATTAATAATTAAAGAAATAATGCATTTCTAAAAAATTTTACCAATTTTCTTTATTTTTTAATAAATTATGAAGGGTGAATTCATTTTAATTCACTTGAAAAAATCTAAAAACCCAATAACCGCTTCTTTTACAAATTATCTCAATATCATTATTTGGATAATATTTGCTAATATAATTTAGAATATGAGGTGCTCCCATTTTTTTTTTAATTACAAATTGAAAAGAACCTTTTGATTTTAAATAACTCGGAATAATTTCAATCAACTTCAAAAAATCTTTTCTACCTTGTCGCATAGGAGGATTCATGAAAATTCCATCAAACAGTAAATTCTTATTTTTGATAGGTTCAAAATAATTTCCAGATAATGTTAAAACACTTTTTTTATCTCTATTTAGATTTATTTTGATGTTTTCTTTAGCACACCAAATAGCACGTTTATTAATATCTATTAAATACACATTACTATCTGGTGATTCATAACCTAAAACAATACCAATAGGTCCATATCCGCACCCTAAATCAAGTAGAACGCTATGATCCTTAGGAATAACCATATGTTCAATAAATACTTTTGTACCTAAGTCTATTCTACGGAAAGAAAATACCCCTGTAATAGTTTTAAAAATATAAAGATGCCTTCTCAGGCTTTCAGAAACTGTATGAATTTTTACTTCCACATCGGGAAATTCACTATAATAGTGTTGATTATTATTTTCCATAGTAAAAAACAATCTTAAACTAATTTCTCTATTTTTTTTCATTCCATCGAGGGTATAATCCCCTCTCCATAAAAACTTTATATGCTTTTACTAATATACCTGATTTAGCTTTATACATTTGCATAGCATTTTTTAATGAAGTACCAAATCCGATTAACTCTTTTTTCAAGGTCATTATGGCAACTAACAGGTTAGGTTTTATTCTAGCATCAATATGACATATACCCGCTGAAGCTAAATCTGCACCATGGCATATAGCATCAACAGCTGTATCTCGAATATAGATTTTTGGTAAATGAGAAACCATTTTTTCCATTGGAAATATTATCTTTTTTAAATAATGATCGTCGTTCTCCATTTGATAAATTGTATAGGCATCCTTTAAATTTTGGAGAGTAATTAAATTATCATTTTCTGTAAAATTTCCAACTCTAGTTCTTCTTAGCTCTAGCATATGGGCACCAGAACAAAGAGCTTCTCCAATATCAAAACAAAATTTTCGTATATAAGTTCCTGCTTCACATCCTATTCTAAATAAAACATGATTGTTCTTCACTTCAATAACTTGACTATAATATATTTCTCTAACTCTAAGTTTTCTAGCTACTGATGATTTTAGTGGAGGTCTTTGATAAATCTTTCTAGTGAATAATTTGAATATTTTTTCGATTCTCATCAATTTTTCAGGAGAATGGAGATAAAGTACACCTATATATTCTTTACCCGCATTCAATAACGATGATAAAGCTCGTGTAGCTCTTCCAAGAGCACAAGGTAATATCCCAGTAACTTTAGGATCTAAAGTTCCTCCATGACCTGCATTTGAGATCCCTAATACTTTGCGAACCCACGATACCACTTCATGACTAGTTGGACCACTTGGTTTATCTAAATTTATTACTCCATACTGTAAAAGCTCTGTTATATTTCTACTTTCTGGCTCACATCCATAATTTGGATTGGTAGTATCTTGTGATTTAAGTAATAATTGCTCAGGTTCATCAGAAGGTAATTTGAATTCTGAAAATGTCATAATAGAAAATCGTGAGGAGACTCTTTATATAGTTATAAAATTAGAAATTTCATAAATATTTCTTAAAAAATGTTTTACTTATATATAGATTTGAATTCTCTATAGTTTTTAAGAAATTACGGGCTATAGGGGAATCGAACCCCTGACCTTCCTCTTTATGAGAGATCCTCCCATAAATTTCAGGTTAAAAGCCTGTTGCGCTACCTGCCTGCGCCAATAGCCCTTAAAGAAATATATTTAAGGTTTGTATAGATTGTATATGCAATAAATCAATTATAATATAAAAATTTTATTTTATGGAGTGTCTCTTCTTTCACTTTTGAATACTTTATAAATATCCATTCAAATTTTGAGCTTATTTATTGAAATGCTCAAATCCATAGCTTTTTAGTTCACTTCTTTTATTATCTTTTAATATATATATATATTCCCCAGATATTACCTTTCCAATTTTAAAAAGTCTTCCACCTTTTGTTTGAATTTCTTTTTTAACCTTGGAGAAATTTGTCTCAGTTATCGTAAATAAATGAATGAATTCTTCACCCCCATTAAATATAAGATTTTCCAATGGAATGTTAAATTCTTGAGAATAAGCTATAGCTTCTGAGTCAATTAGATTATCATTAAAAGCAATTTCAAATCCTAAATTTGGATTTGAAATTATTAAATCTAGTAAAGATTTTGATAACCCATCTGATGAATCTATGCTTGAAGTTGCTAGCTTTCTCTCCGATAATATTAACGCCTCATATCCAGAAATATCAGGTTCTAATACACTCATAATAGATCTTTTATAATCTGGAAAACTTTCTATGTCTCCGTTTCTATTTAAGAGAATATCAAATCCCACTCCAGTTAATCCAAATTTATTATTAACAACTAAAATATCATCAATATTTATCCCTTTACGAAAAATTACATCTGAAGGATTTTCGAAACCAAACACCGTAGGATTTATTATTAATTCTTTTGTTTCATTAATATCTCCTCCAATATATCCAAGATCAAATTTCAAAGAACAATCTATTATCCCATTTATAATCTCAATGAATTCTGCTTTTTTAAGTTCCTTTGGCAAGCCTAAAGATATAATTAATCCCCTAGGTTGGACACCCTTAACTAATAAATCACTAATATTCATTATAACTGACTTCTTTCCAGTTTGATAAAAATTCATTAGGGGTGGAACATCAGTAGTGGAAACTAGCATATCTGAATTCAAAATCAAAATATCATCCAAATTTCTGCTTTTAGGCCTGAAAAAAAAAGAATCATCTCTTAATAAAACTTTTCCAGTTTTCTTTAATATCAAATCTTCAATAAGTTTTATTAATCTATTTTCTCCAAGATTTCCTATCTGAAGATTATTATTCATTAGATAAAATTTAAAATTTTTTAACTACTTATAATTTTTGAATAAATTCATATTTTTAATATATTTTTGCCTCTGTAGCTTAGTGGTATAGCATCAGATTCGTATTCAAATGTAGAAGAAATATCTGAAGGTCGGGGGTTCAATTCCCCCCAGAGGCTCTAATTACACTTCCTCAGTAAAAACATATTGTTTTATTATTTGTAAGGCAAGCATTTTAAATGCATCATTAATGTTTTCCCCTGTTTTTGCCGATGTTTCAATATAAGAAAGATTTAGTTTTTTTGCCAGCTCCTCTCCGACTTCAGTCGAAATAACCCTATCTTCTGTCAAATCTATTTTATTTCCTACCAAGATTAAGGAGATTGTCGGTGAAACATTTTTTATTTCATTAAACCAATTTTCTATACTTTCAAAAGTATCTTTACGAGTCACATCGTAAACCAAAATACCAGCTTCAGCATTCGATAAATATGATTGTCTTACACGCTTAAATTGAGCTTGTCCTGCCAAATCCCAAAGGACAAAACGGACTTTTGATTCCAAACCTTCAAAATCGCATTCTTTTTTCATTATTGAGGTTCCTATTGTGGATTTATAATCAGTTTGAAATGAGTTTTCTACAAAACGGAGAACCATACTAGTTTTACCTACTCCTCCTTCACCCCCTAAAATTAGTTTATATGCGTACTCTCCTGATTTTACTTTAATCTTTTGAAGTTTATCTACTTTTCTTTCAATATTTTGAATATCTTGGTCTAAAATCAGTTTAGGAATTACAGGACTTACTGTTCTTCCATCAAAAATTCGGGCGATCTTCTCTGCTGCTAAATAAGCATATGGAAAAATTGGATCGACCATAGCAATCGAATCTAAAACAGTAACAAAAATCGCTTCAGGTCCTGCTTCGCAAAAAATAATCCGATGTTTTTCTGTATCAAACGTACCTGTTCCGAAGGCTCCTGAACTAAATTCTTCAGTGATTCTAGTCAGAACAGGTTCTACTAATGCACTAACACCCCCAATTACATCTTCTTCTACTTCTGTTTCTGATTCTCCTTTTAGAGCGGCCATTACTAATCCCTCTCTATTTACAATAATAGTAGCAATCAAATGTTTTCCAACGTCCTGCTTATACCACTTCAGTAATGCTTCTAGTTTATCTCGATCAACCGACATGAATTTAATAACCTCGGTAATTTGTTTTTAAATGTATTAAAAAATAACTAAAATTTAATATTTAATATAATAAGTTTATCTTAAAAATTTATAGAAAACGATAATCCTTCACTTTTTTAGAATTAAGAGATTTAGTTTAAAAAAATAAGTAGAATGCCAATTTAAATTAGAACTAAGCATTTAAAATGATAATTAACAATAATGAAGGAAAAAGATTTTAAAAACTGTATACATTATCTAAATTCAATATTACCTACACTATTTGTTCTTTGTATTTAGAAAAAAACGTATAAAAAAAACCAATATAAAGCAGGAGTTGCCAAGCCTGGTCTAAGCTTAGTCCATTAAATTGAATAAGCGGTTAACGGCGCTAGACTGAGGTTCTAGTGACATAGGTCTTCGTGGGTTCGAATGTTGATGAAAGATCATATCGATCTCTATCGAAAATCCCACCTCCTGCAATTTCAAGGTTCAATAATTCTATTCTATTGGAGATCTCTCCAATTAAGTAATATTAATATAGTATGTTAGGAACTTAGATTGGATTGATAGCTAAAGATGGGTTTATAATCAGGAGAAGATTAAATAAAATCTAAATAGGTATTATGGAATTTGTTACCATGCTTCGAAAAGTATCGATTTGGGGGTATAACAAATTAGAAGAAATCACCTAGTTTATATTGCTTAATCTTAGGATTGTTAGTTAAACTCTCTACATATTCTTCAATTAATTCCATTCTTTGAACAGTATACTCATCTAAATTATAATTCTTACAAAGTTTTAAAGCTCTAGGGATATACTTTTCAATTCCTCCACGATTTACAGTTAATATTATTTTATTTCCACATTTAGGACATTTTCCTGCGCTTGAAAGAGGTGGCCTTCGATATTTAGAATTGCATTTAACACACCTAAATACCTGTAGACTAAACTTTCTTAGATTTCCTAAAATGTCTGGATTAAAGTGAGTTGCTAAAATTTTCTCTGCAACTTTTCTGACATCAACAGCCCTAATGATTTTCCCCAGATGTAATTGGGCATCTATTTTTTCATCCATAGATTCATATAATTTATACGCTGTAGTTTTAGGGCCTTCATTAATATTTTCTGTTGGAATATTATACCCAAGATTTTCATACTGTTCTGGTGTTCCTAGACGATCCTTGACTAAATCCATAATTTCTTCAATTTCAGACGGCATTGAATAAATTTCACTAGCTTCATAAAATTCTAAAGGGTATCTAAACATTATATCTACATTATGAGCTTCAGATTCTACTTCATTTGGATCTAATATCGATGAAATTACTAAGGTTGCGTCCATTCTACCTCCAATTTTATTTGGTAAATAATGTCTTGAAAAATTTAAAAGAGGATCTAATAACAACATAATTCCATCTTCATCTCCATCACAATTTCTTCTTTTAGCAGAATGCCAAAAATGATGAGCATAAATAGACCTTGCAGGACTAAATCCTATAATCCGTCCGGTTATCCCTGCACTAGTATGAGGTGCTAAACCAACAACCAAATGTCCAATCAAATCTTCTCTTTTAGTAATATTATAAAAACGATTCATTTTATAAAAGTAATCTAATTCATCGTCTAAGAAATTTGCGACTTTGATAAAGTAGTTAGCACAATCATCTGATAGAATTATATCTTGAACCATTAGTTCCACAATTTGTTTGACTTCCGTTAAAATCTCTCCTTTATAATCATGAGTATACCCTAACTCCTTAAGTTGTTTAATTGATATTCCAATTTCTTCTGGTTTAAAATGTGATAAAGGTATGTCTGTAGCATCATATCTTATTTCAGCAGTCTTATATACTAAAACATTGTTTTTAGCTCTCAAAATTCCTTTTTCTAAAGGTTCAGGAATTTTAAACTGATTAGTTAATCCATAAATGCCCTTTAATTTCTTTGGAAGAGGAACTTGTAAAGACCTTAAAATTGAATTAATATGGTTCTTAAGGTTAAAAATAGCTTCTTTAGATGCCTTTAATCTTCCATTACATTGAGGACATCTTTTTTCATTTTTTGGTTCAATAGGTGGATATAATTTTTTGCATTTTTCACAAATTGATCCTAATTCGGTGTGTGTAGAACATTTAGGACAAATATTGAATATACTAATTGTACCGCATTTAGGACATTTTTTTCTGCACACATCTATCTTTACTTTTTGAAGTTCAAGTGCCTTTTCTACTAATCTCGAGCTTCCAACTTTATCACTTAAGGGAAATAAAGTATGAACTCCTTTCATACTTTTTCTCTCAGATTTTTCTGGTCTTCCCATTCGAGATCCAATGAAATAAGGTGCTTTATTTTTAATTTTTATTGAAGAAATTTTATTAAAATATGAAAAAACACTGTCGTCCTTTTCAAATTTTATTTGCTTTTTATCCTCAAGTTTAAATATTTCTGAATAGATGAAATTCATCCTCTTGCTAAAAATAATTTTGTTTTCTTTGACACTGTGAATAATAAAGGCTTTTTCTAGTATTTTTTTAATATTCTTATTATTGTTTAAAACGATTTTTTTTTCTAAATCTGAAAATCCTGTGATGAAGGCATTTCTTAATGTATAGAGTTCTTCGATTGAAATATTCCCCCAAAAATCGGTGAAAGAAGGATGTAAGGGGATTTTATACTCCTGAGATATTTTTATTGCTTCTTCTGCTGTAGGTTTAAGATTAAAAGGATTTTCTATTAATTCTATTAGTCTAGGATTAATACCTTTTTGATTTTTAATGGCTTTTTTCAAGTCTAATATCCACCATTCTTCAACATAACCAGAAGGGATTAATTTATGATTATTCTCAGCAAATTCTCCAAACCCAAAAAGAATATCTCCTAAAAATAATATTGATTCAATATCTGGAAATACTTGTTTAGCCATCTTATAGGAAGAAACTCTAATAACATTTCCGTTTTTTAATTCTACAATAGGAGCTTCAATAGCACTAACAGGACATATACTTGTACTCTTACCAGGTCTTTCAATTCTAAGCTGTGTGCCAATAGCCACAAAATCATCTAAAATTCCCATAGTCGCAGGGTGTATTCCTCCTGCTGCCAATCCAGTATTCCGAGATCGACCATATCTTAATCTATGACCTCCAATTTCTGAGGGATCACTAAACACAGGTCTACCAGCAATAATATCCGCAATGTATTTAGAATTTGGTGCAATAATTCTCACCTCTTCCTTTTTGTTTTTCACATTTTCTATTTGGCTCTTTTCAGATTCTTCTTTTTGGGTAATTTTTTTCAAATCATCTAACCAATCCCATCCTTCTAAATTCATAGCTTTTGCAATTTTCAACAGTTTTGGGGCTTTTAATAAGATTCCATCATTTAAAACAAGGCATGCTCCACCCCTTATGTTATTCGTCTCAATTCTTGGTAAATCTCTAAAAGCAGAAACTTCTTCAACCTCAGTTGAATCACCATTAATTTCAATAGGTAAATTTTTAACAGCATATCGTATCTCACGATTGGAAGAAGGATATTGCAAATGAACATTTCTATCATAAAGTTTTACCTCTTCTACATATCTTCCGATTTCTGCCTCAGTTGCTTCATACTTTGGAATATCCGATTTCTTTCTAACAAAATCAGCAATTAATACACACAGAGCGGCAGTTGTCCCCCCTGCAGCTCTTATTGGACCCGCAAAGAATAAAGATAAGTACTTCTTACCGAATTGATCTTTCCGTATTAAAATCTTGGAAATTCCTTCAAGTGGGGCACTTACCACCCCCATCGTTTTTATTGCCAATCCTGCTCTTATAGCTCTTTCTACCCGTTCTTCTAGGGATTCAATATTTCCAACTTTTTTATCTAATATATCAGTAACTACTTTAAAAACAATTTCATCATCATTTAATCCAATTTTCTTCAAATTTCTTATTGCTTCAGCAATACCTTCTGGTCCAACTAATTTTTCAACTCTCCCAGCTAAATCTTTCGCTTGAGGACATTCTACATATTTTTCTGGGTCAAACCCTTTACTACGTGCTTTTTCAGCTATTGAATAGCAGTGATCTACTTGGTTTTGGATTGAAACAAAGTAATTCTCAATCTCCTTATTCATTTCGACCATATTGTACCCTTTCTAAAATTTTTTTTCAAGTGTAAAGATAATATTATCGATATTATTATAGTTATTTCCTACCATAAATTAAATTCATTTATTAATCAGCTATTTCATTTATAAATGTGAAGAGAATGTTAATTTATGACACTCCATTGAAATAAAAAGAAATCATGTTTTTCCTTTAATAAAAAATGATTTAATTTTGTTAAACAATAATTAATGCAATTCAATCTTGGAATGGAAAACATTGATAGCAGAAAATACTGAAGTAAAAAAAATTATTGTAAAAAAGCTAGTGAATTCGGGTATAAATATCACTCCTTCTCTTTTGGACTTTATCTTAACCCTAGATAATCCTCTTAATAAAATTAATCTGATAATTAAAGATTCGAGTTTTATAGCTAGTTTCAAGAGTCATTTAACTGAAAACATTTTAAATAAAATATCCAATGAAGAAATAAAGAAAATAGTGAAAAGGAAACTCGTCAAGAAAGAAATAAATTCCAATAAAGAGGAATTAAAGATATCAGACAATTATGAGGAAATTCAAACACCTTTACCAAAAGTTGTTTCGCAAAAAACCATTGAATCAGATTCCGTTAAAGAAACTGAAATTGTTAGTGAAAGAATGAATGATTATAAACTTAAACCACAATCTTCTCCAACACTGGAATATAGCAATAACTCTTTGAATTTGGAAGTTAATAGAACAACTAAAATAAAATTAATAGAAGGCACTAAATCTACAATTGCATTTAATCCTACGGCAAAGGAATACAATTCTCAATTTGAAATTTTAAAGGATCCTACTGGAAAATTGTATACCAATGGAGGTTATAAGGATTTTTATGATTTAACATTTGATAAATTTAACAAACTTAGAAATCTAATGAGAAAAAGAACAGAAGTCCACAATGCTGACAATATCAATAATATATTAAGATTATCCAATAAAGTAGAAGTATCTATTATTGGTCTTGTAAACGAAATTAGAATAACTAAAAATGGATTTTACTTACTAACATTAGAAGATCTTACTGGCTTAATAAAAGTAATTATTAGAAAAGACACAGAAAATCAAGATAACGTAAAAATCGCTGAAAGAACTCTTAGCGATCAAATGGTTTATATAGAAGGTACTTATAATCCAGGAGATAAAGGTAAACCAGGCATAATTTATGGGAATTATATAACTAAAATTGATATTCCAAGAGATTGTGAGCCAAACAAATCTACTGATCCATTGTCTATTGTTTTAATTTCCGATACCCATATTGGTAGTAAAGAATTTGAAGAAAAATTATGGATGAGATTTATAGATTTTTTAAATGGAAAAATAGGACATAGTGCTCAAAGAGAAAAAGCTGGTAGAATTAAATACATCATAATCAATGGAGATTTAGTTGATGGAATAGGTATTTATCCAACACAGAAAAGCGACCTTCTAATATCTAATATTTATGAACAATTTAATAAAGCAGCAGAATTACTCTCGGGAATTCCGGAATATATTAAAATTTTTTATAGTTCAGGAAATCACGAACCTGTAAGAAATGCTATTCCTAGACCTGCTGTACCTAAAAAGTATTCTAAAGAACTTATTGACATAGGGATAACTTGTATTGGAAATCCCTCTCTTGTTAAAACTCATAATGTAAATACTTTAGTTTTTCACGGGGATAGTATTCTCGACGTAAATATGTTAATCCCTGGAATGGAAAATAGTAAATCCGTTGAAACAATGAAAGAATTTTTAAAATGTAGGCATCTAGCTCCTGTTTATGGGAAAAAAACCCAAATAGCCCCCACTAATAAGGATTGGCTTGTAATTGATAAAATTCCAGATATTTTTCACACAGGACATATTCATATTAATGATATGGGTGCTTATAATAATATTATTTTGGTTAATTCGGGATGTTTTCAAAGCCAAACAGATTTTATGAATTCTCTAGGAATCCACCCTACACCAGGGATTTTATCAATAATTGATTTAGATTCTTTGAAAGGAACACAATTAGACCTAAAAATCAGTCTTTAATAATTCAATTTAATAAAAGATAAAAAATTATAATAATCTATGAATTTAGCAATTCCTCGTGAAGATAATACAGAATTGTTATTATATCTTTGGAAAATAATTGATATACCATATATTACACTGAATAACATTTAATATAAAATTTCATATGAACTATTTTTAAT
>JAHQWI010000196.1 GCA_029856085.1 Promethearchaeia archaeon
ATTAATTATTGTTTTTTATGAATTATTTCAATGAAGATTATTTACAGAAAAAAGATAAGAAAAAAAAATAATATTAATTTGTTAAATTTTCATAATTAATTTTTTACTTTATACTCCGCCCTTAAAAATTTTATCCCCAAATTTATCAAATACAAATCCAATGATTGCAATCACACCAGCGATAATAATGAGGATACCTCCAATGGGAAATGCATCCTCGGTTCCTTCCAATACAAGGACTAAAATGGGTAAGATGAACATAGTAAGCCCGGTAAGTATGTAGATTAACCAGTCCCATTTAAATTCTTTTCCTTTCCACGTATTAATACTATATATCAAAAGTGCTGCAATGGACATCGATATTAGCCCAATCGTCCAAATGCTTAATCCATTCGCGCCAACAAAATCACCGTCTACAGTACCAATTAATCCTCCTAACCAGCTATAATCTCCATCCAGGCTACCCCATGGGACTAGTATTCCAATGAGTGCTAGAATTGCGGCTATTAGACCATACAACCAAATATCTTTTTTAAAATCTACCAATTTTTTTCACACTCTTCATTTAAAAATAATAATTGATTTTCATAAATTATTTTGTTATATTTCTCTTTCTTCTCAAGATATTTAAATTTTATCTAAAATACTCTTTCATCAATTATAAAAAGTAAAATACTTTAAAAGAAATCCATTCAGTGAAATAATAGAATCCTTGATCTTAGAATAAATTGGTAATGATTTTAAATTGGTTCATCCAAACTTATGAATTTCTAAAAAAAGATATACGAAATTTGAATATTATCCACTTTTTTATGAGAATATTAAGGATTTAATAACACTAAACAAATCAAATTTTTTTTTTATATTAATAATTCCATAGGAAAAAAGAGTGTTTTTATTCACTTAATTTTTAATTTTAAAATAAATTTAATATAACTAAAATCACTTATCTTAGTGAGGCTAAAATGGTTAAAGACGTCGAAAAGCAATTGGCGAAAGCTGAGAAACTCTATAAAGCTATGCAGTATAAAAGAGCAGCAAAACTATATGATTCTGTAGGGGATTCTTATTTAACTCTAGGCAATTTTGAACTTGCTAGAGATTGTTATTTTGATGCTGCGAAATGTTGTATGAACGAGGATAAATATTTAATTGGAATAGATTTCTTAAGAAAAGCGGGAAATGCATCACTAATTCATAATCAGGTTTTAGAGGCCAATCAATTCTTTAGAGAAGCTGTAAAATATATCCCTAATTTAAGAAGTACTTCGGATCGAAATCAGTACTTCATATTATTCTCATGCCTATCATACTTATGTTTTTTCGTTAAAGGAGAACAAGAGGAAGGTTTAAAATTAGTAAAAAAAATAAAAAATTATGTTGATGATACTTATTTTAAAGAAAATCCATTAATTCGTCTTATAACAAATTTAACTATTGTAAAAAAAGAGAAAAACGAAAAATATGTTGAAAGAATCAAAAAAGATTTTACTAATTTAAAGTTTCGTGAAGCTGAAACTGTTCTTGTAAAACAGGCATTAGTAATAGCAAAAACCTATACCTCATTAGTTATCAATTTAAGTTTTGATAAAGAAGTTTATACTACAAATGAACCAATTAATTTATCATTGAATATCGATACAGAACCTTTATTAGAAATTTCAGAACAAGATTTTTATAATTATGATTTGAAAGAATTAAAAATATCTAAAATTGGGATTACACTTTCTGATAATCTAACTTCTCCGAAAAACCCCGAACTTCCAATTTTGATAGAAGTAGGTCAAAAACGGTCAATAAACCTTCTGATAAAACCTCATTTTCAAATGGAAAATCCTTTTGTTGGTCCGATTTTGATAACAGCTGAATTGAATGAGAATTTAATTTTTATGTATGAAATCTCTCAACTTTTAAAGCCAAATTTAATATCTCCTCCCCCTACACTAGAGATTTCCACAAAAAATTTAAGACCTCCCCTTATCGATCAAACTTTTCCACTTGAAATCCTAATTGAGAATAAAAGTGAGGGAGACGCGCTTAATCTTAATATAGATGTTGAATTTCCAGAACAAATCAAAGTAATGAGAGGTACGTTAAAGAAACAGATTTATTCACTAAGATCAAACGAAAATATCAAATGGGAAATAAACCTTAAACCCACTGAAGCAGGAGATTATATAATTAAAGTTATTTGCGAGTTTAATGATCCTGATCAGAACCTTATTGAAGATACTAAAGAATTCCCATTGTCTATAAAATTGTAGATAAATTACATTAATCAATTTCTTTATTTAAGGTAAGAAGCATAAGAAAAATTTAAAAAGGTTATATTAATATTGGTTCTTTATGATTGTATGTTACTTTTTCACACTTGTCTTTCCCGATTATTATATCATCCTCTAATCTTAATCCCCATTCCCCTTTCCAATATAAACCCGGCTCATTTGTGTATACCATATTTTCTACAAGCTTAAATTCATCAGATACTTTCCAACTAACTCTAGGGCCGATATCATGCGCTTCAAAACCTAGTGAATGTCCAAAACCATGAAAGAATAATTTTTCATGGTTGTAACCTTTTTCTGTTAAAAATTCGCGACATTTTATAGCAGGAAGATTAGCTGGAGTATTATCAACAAAATATTTATTTGCAATTTCTTTCGATTCATAAAGAGCATTATAAGCTTTAAGAAAATCATCAGACGGCTTTTTACCAACCCAAAGAGTCCACGTTATATCAGAACACATTTGATCGATTTGTAACCCTGTATCTATTAATAACACCCCTTCCTCAATTTTTTTCTCAGAAGTATTATGGTGAGGATCGGCTGAATGAGCCCCAGAACCTACGATTGCAGGGAATGATGGTCGTCCTAATTTCATGTATCTACACTCTATTTCTGCTTTTACCTCATTCTCACTCATTCCTCTTTTAATTAAATCTGGGAGCGTTTCCAATATTTCAAGAGTTGCTTTACAGACATTTCGTATATCCTTTAACTCCTCTTGACTTTTTACACTTCTCAACCCATATATGATTGGTGCTGCTGAGAAAAATTCCGTTTGAGGGGCTAGTTCTTTGACAGAAAAGTAATCACCTGCCCTGATATAATCCGCAAAAGGAGTCCCTTTTTCATCAAAAATATTTTCTCCAAAATTCAGTGCGATTCGAGGTTTGTTAATGATAGATTTTAATTTAGGTACTAATTCTTTTAATGAATTATATGATTCTACCTTTAATTTAATATTCATGCTTTCTAATGAGCGCTTGATCATTGGTGCTTCCATTTCAACAGCAAGAACTTTATGTTCTCCATTTGCTGCTACATAAATGTAATGTCGAGCATGAGACCCTACTCCTAATAAAAAACGAGAATTTACATCGCTGTCTTCATTACAGATTATTAACCAACCATCTCCATTTATTTCCCTTAATATTTCTTGTGCTCTTTCAAATTTATTCATATTACCAAACACTAAAAGTTATTTTCTTAATTTTATCTAAATATTTTCACGCTTATTTTAATTTTGATTTTTCGTCCTTATTTAATCTATTTTTTGTTCAATCTAATTATTAGGGCAATTTGTAAAGTATTTTAAACATTTATTGTAATGTTCACATCTCACATAAAAATTAGAAATGATACTAATTGGAAATGACTTTTCATCTTTCGTATCATTCAACTACTAATTGTCTTAAAGAATCTATTTAAATTATATAACAAATTACTTTCTTGTAAGCTGCATTGCCGTCTGTTTTTTACCTATATTGTTTAAAATTCAGATTAATAATATAGGCTAATTTTTTAACTTCGCGAAGCAATCTTCACAAAAAAAAATCCTTCGGATTTTAGTAGCATCCCAAACCATATGACCTGACTTATGTTTCGTTTCACAACCCCAACACAGCTTAAATACTTTAGTATCAACAAAATATTCGTTTGCCGCATTAAAAGTATCGTCTTTTATTATTTCTTTATAACTTTTCAATTTATATACATCTCAATTTTATAATGATTTTGAATAGTTATTCATTATTTATAAGCTATATAATAAGTATCTATATACCAATTTAAGTATTTTGAATATTTATTCAAAACAAAATCTCGAGCAGTTCCAAAAGAAATTAAAACCCTACGCTTATTATAATACAAATTCTTTTAATAAGTACATAATAATATAAAAGTTATTTAAAAATGAAATTATCCGTTAAAGAAATCAATTTCGAAACAGGAAATACTAAAGATATTGTTTTAAACATTAAAGATGCACAAGAATTGGGACAAAAAGCAGGAGAGCGAATATTTATCAAAAATCTGCAATCTAAAACTATAAAAGATAAATTTTGGACAGCTATTATACAAATAGATTATTCAAGTACAATAGTAAAATCCGGTGAAATTGGGATCTTCTTAGACATATTACGAGAAAAAAAGAGTTTGAAAAATAGCATTATGGTATCTGTGAAACCAGCTGATCCACCTGAATCTTTCAAATTTATTCAAAAGAAAATTAAAGGAAATAAGCTGAAAAGTGAGGAAATTAATGCTATTATTTCTGATGCCGTTTCAGGGTCATTATCTCGAATTGATCTAGCAGCGTTTATCACAGGAGTCTCTATTATCGGAATGGATAAAGAAGAGATGACAGCATTAACCTTAGCAGAAACTAAGAGTGGGGAGATATTTTATTTCGGGATGGATGTCTATGATAAGCACAGTACAGAAATTTACATATAGTAAGTTTTGCTGATTGGTGGCGTCCCAGGGAATAAGGTTTCTCTTATCATTGTTCCAATTGTAGCAGCAGCCGGCCTAACTATTCCAAAATCTTCAACGAGAGCAATAACATCACCTTCAGGGACGGCAGATTCAATGGAAGTATTAGCACCAGTTGCATTTAACCCAAATGAACTAAATGAAATCGTGTCTAAAGAAAATGCATGCATAATTTGGGGTGGAGCGCTTGAAACCGCGCCAGCAGATAATATTTTGATCGAGATTGAACGACCTTTACATATGGACCCAGTAGGCCTTATGATTCCTTCAATACTCACTAAAAAACTTTCATTAGGTGTTAAAAAACTTGTTCTTGATATCCCTGTTGGAGAAGGCACTAAATTTCCAACTCCTGCTAATGGAAAACAATTTGCTTATTTATTTAAAGAAATTGCCGCTAATGTAGGAATTGAAGCAGAATGTGCATTAACATTAGCTCATCAACCAATTGGTCATGCTGTAGGGCCAGCGATAGAAGCAAGGGAAGCTTTAGATTTACTAATGGATTATTCTGCTGGACCGAATTCTTTGATAGAAAAATCTACTGATTTAGCCGGAATTATTCTTGAAATGAGTGGAAAAGCTCAGAAAGGTATGGGTCAAAGTCTAGCGAAAGATATTCTACGTTCTGGTAAAGCTTATGAAAAAATGAAAAGAATTATTGATGCTCAAGGTGGTAATCCTAATATAAAATCTGATGATATTGAGCTTGGACCATATATGAAAGAATTTTTTGCCGTAAAAGAAGGATATATAGTAGAAGTAAATAACTCAATAATAAATCAAATAGCGAAAACAGCTGGATGTCCTAGCTCGAAGAGTTCTGGTGTGGAAATAATAAAAAAGCAAGGAGCAAAGGTAAAAGAGGGCGATATTGTTTTCAGGATTTATTCTCATAGCCAATCCAAACTAAGAAAAGCAGAAAAAATTTACAATGCTACTGGTGGTCCCATTCGCCTTGGAGGAATGATAATCGAACGTATTTAAATTTTTACTGACATTTCAGCAAAAGTTTATTTTAAAATTTAATTTTTCTAAAATAATTGTATGCCCCTAACCCCAAAAGCAATTTATAAGGATTTAGTAAATAAGGATCTAGATAAACCATTTGCGATAGAACTGTTGCTAACTCTTATAGATAATGCAGAAAATGTTGAAACACATATAGAAAGCATTAAAATATTGAATATTATTCAAGTTGATGATGATAAGACCTTTAAATTCCTAGAACATCTATTGATTTCTGATCTAAATGAAGAAGTAAGAAATCAAACAATTTTAGTTCTAAAGAATCATTATTTAGATAGAGCTCTTGATCCTATGATATGGGCTCTTGAACATGAACGAGCGCTAAAATGTTTGATTTCAATTATATTAACTATAGGTGAGATTGATACTGATGAAGCCAAATCTGTTTTAATTAAAAAATTAAAGAAACTCTATAAAAAGGAGGGCTACTCTATTTTAAAACATCAATTTGCAAACGATGCCATAGGAAAAATTCCAAATACGGAACTTGCAGAAATTTTAATAAATTACTATATTGTTTCATTTTTAAAAAAAACCTTTGGTCATTTTAAATTTAAGAATAACGAATTAGGGCGGATCACTGAATTAGATTTATCCAATGTTGAAAGATATAGTTCTGGTTTAAATAAATTAGAAAATTTTCTTGAATCAATCTTATCCCTAAAAGATCTTGAAAAATGTGATTTACGATTTAATCACCTAACAAAAATTCCAGAGATTTTAAATAAATCAATTGAATATTTAGATTTAAGTTATAATAAATTAGTAAATCTACCTGATCTTCACAATTTCACAATACTTAATAGTTTGAATTTAAAATCAAATAGATTGAGAAATCTTCCAGAATCCATAGGTTCACTTTTATCACTTGAGTATTTGAATCTAAGAAATAATATGCTAAAAGTTCTCCCTGAATCAATAAGTTTTCTGTCTTCACTGAAAGTTTTAGATTTACATGGAAATAAATTAAATTCTATAACTGTAAATCTAAGTAAATCAATAAGAGAATTAGAGTTAGGTTGGAATAATTTTGAAACAATTCCAAATGGTATAAAACTTCTATTATCATTGGAAAGGTTAGGATTAGGTGGTAATAAAATAATTAATTTACCAGATTGGATTGGAAGGTACAAATCACTTAAACAATTAGATCTATATGATAATCAACTAATTAAAGTTCCAGAATCACTAGGATCACTTGGATCTTTAGAAAGATTGAACTTAAGAAATAATCAATTAAATAAACTTCCTTCTTCATTAACTAATTTAAAATCACTTAAGATTTTAAACCTAAGTTGGAATAATTTTAAATTTCTCCCAGAATGGATTGGATCACTGCCTCTATTAGAAGAATTAAATCTGTGGGGTAATCTACTTGAGATTATTCCTGAAACAATTGCTTCACTTTCCTCATTAAAAATATTGGATTTGAATTTCAATAAATTTGAGGAAATACCACCATTTTTAAAGGAATTAGAACAAGAACAAGGGCTAATTATAAAAATTTAATCAAAATTGTTAAGGATTGAAATATATTGACTAAAAAAAGCATTATTGAAATAACAATTACCGAAGAAATTGCTAACCAATTGCTTGATGATTATTATGAAGAGCGTGGGTGGAATAGAATTGACGGAAATCCAACTGAAGAAAAGATAAAAGAACTAGATTTGGAAGTCTATATAAATAATTGAAGCATTAACAAAATAAAACCAGTAATTTAAAAAGCTAAAATCAATTTTTTTAAACTAATGGAATTAACACCTGATAAAATCTATAAAGACTATTTGAAAAATAATTTAGATAAACCCTCTGCTACTAAATTATTATTTTCATTAATTGAAAATAGTGAAAAAGAAAAAGTTAGGGCTGATTGTATTAAAGAGCTGGGTCGTATTGAAGCTAAAGATGGTCAAACTTTTAAATTTTTAGAAAATTTACTTATTTCTGATTCTAGTGAATTAATTAGAAATTCTTCTGCGGTTACTTTAAGGAATAACTTTTTAGATAAAATTTTCGAACCAATGAAATGGGCTCTTATTCATGAGGAATCCCTTTCTTGCTTAAACACAATTTATTTAACTTTAATTAAGATTTTACATAATTTTGTTATTAATCCAGATCCTTTAGTAAAATCGACTTTACTAACAGAAGTTAAGAAGATTAGAAGGAAAGAGTTTAAATTGGGATTTGAAATTTTATGTGAAACTAAAGAAATAGATACTTTTACGAAAAAAGATCTAAGTGAAATACTCATGAACTATTTTACAATTATATTTTTAGAAAAATCTTACTGGAGATTAAAATTTAAGGTGGAAAATTGTACAATTATTGAATTAGATTTTATATTTAAAGGCTTAACAAGTTTACCTGAGGCGATTAAACATCTGACTCATTTGAGAACATTAATTCTGAGGTATAATCAATTAACCCAACTCCCTGATTGGTTAGGATCTCTATTTTCTCTTGAAGAATTAAATATTAATGTAAATAATTTGAATGAACTAACTAGTTCAATTGGATTGTTGAGTTCCCTTAGAGAATTGTTCTTATGGAAGAATGAACTCACTTATCTTCCACATACAATTGGGAAATTATCATCTTTGGAAACCTTGAATTTAAGGCTAAATCAACTAAAAGCATTACCCGAAACTATAGGAAACCTATCTTCTTTGAAAGAATTAAACTTACATGATAATCAATTAACACATCTCCCAGGGTCATTGAAAGGACTTATCGCATTAGAAAAACTCAATTTAAGCTGGAATAACATAGAATTATTAGCAGACTCTTTAGGATATCTTCCTTCACTTAGATCTTTAGATTTAGAAAGAAACGAGTTAGTTTATCTTCCAGAAAGCATTGGGTACCTTTCATCTTTAGAGTTTTTGAATTTAAGTGATAATAAGCTAAAAAAGATCCCAGAGACTATTGGAAATCTTACTTCCCTTCACTATTTAAATTTATCAAGAAATGAGTTAGATTCCATTCCTGAATCAATAGGATCACTAAATTCATTAAAGGAATTATATTTAGGAGAAAATAATATTAGAGTGATTCCTAAAAACCTAAAACGTTTAGAACGCAGCGAATTGAAAATTTATTTTTAAAAATGACTACCCTTACTTATTGGGTCTCGTACAATTCTCTAATTTCCTGTACTGTTGTGATGTCTTTTGGTCCTTTTTCAGGTCGCATACGTAAGTAAACAGGGAATCTCATAGAATAACCTAAAGTGACAAATCTTTCACTAATTGTAATCTCATCACCAGTTATCTCCATTACTAATTCTGGTTGAAGCCATATATCTGGTGTATCTTCACATATAACATTACTGGATTTTTTATCGACTATATATTTTTCCATATCATTAGTTAGAGATTCTGACATCTCATCAGTTAAACCTGAAAAAAAGCGAGTAAACGCAACAAATTTATCTATTTCTGGGTCATAAACTGCACCCATATATGTCCCCAATACTCCTGTTCTTCGACCCTTTCCATAAAAGGCTCCTATTAAAACAACATCTACATTATCTTTTAATTTCCCTCCTTCTAAACTTTTCAATTTAAGCCACTTATAACCACGATTTCCTGCTTGGTAAATTGAATCTTCTTTAATTGATTTAGCCATTATTCCTTCATTTCCTTCTTCTCCGGCTTTATTGAAGAATTCGAGTAATTCATCAGTGGAATTAATCAATTCAGAATTAACTAACCTTATTTCATCTCTTTCTTCAACAATTTCTTCAAGTTTTTTCCTACGTTCTGGAAACGATTTATCTACATATGATTCATTACCAAATTTTAAAAGATCAAATACAAATAAACATACTGGAACTTCTTTTAAAATCTCTTCAACATCATACTTCCGTCTTCTTTGGCTTAATACTTGAAATGGAAGCATTTTTTCATAAACGTGATCCATCGCAACGACTTCTCCCTCAAAAATCACATTTTCTGCCATGATACTTTCTCTTACTGTCTGACAGACATCAGGATATTGTTCCGAAATATCAAGTAAACGTCGTGAAAATAACATAACATTATCCCCATTTTTATGAATTTGAAGCCTTTCTCCATCTAATTTATATTCTGCTATAAATGGGACTCCTAATCTATTAATGAACTCAGTATAAATTTCTCGTGAAGCAAGCATACTTAGAATAGGTGTACCATATTCTATATCTATCCTTTTTACTTCTTCTAAACCATGTTCTGCTAATACTTTTGAAATTTCACCTAAATCAGGATACAAGCTATAAGCTTTTTCAATAATTTCTTTGTTTTCTCTCATACTCGTGAAAGCAAGAGCTAAACCTTCTATTATTGTTGTTGACTGAACGCCAACCCTTAATGTAGAAGTTATGATTCTCAAGAGATATTTAGTTTCTAAAGGTGAACTTCTTCTCATTAATCCCCTTAAAATTCCTAATTTTATATCATGTGAGCCTGCACCTTCAGTTAAAGCAATTTTTCTTAATTCAGAATATAATTCAGAAATCTCTAGAGATGATTTCGATGCCTCATCATCACTTTGATTATAATCAAATAATGATTTTTGCTTCTTTTTTTTTGATAAAATTAATTCTGCAGCGGCTCCTATATCCCCTTGCTTCACTAATACTTCTTTAATTCTTTTACCTTCTATTCCAGAGTGTATAGATAATGCTTCAACGATCATCTTTTCAGCCATTCCCATCTTGGGGAATTTTTTTATGTTTGGGGTTAATTGGCCTTGTAAAAGATAAATAATTTTATCCAAGTCTTCGAAATCTTTTCTTTCCTTGATATCTCTGAAAAAATTTGATAGTAGATCAATCATTTCAAGCCTTTTTGTTGTTCCCTCAAGTTCAGAAAATAAATTAGCTAAGTTATTGAATTTCATAAACAATCATAAAATTGAAGATTTTCTTTAAATATAAAAAAGATAATAATAAAAATTATATTAGTTTTGAGTTTTGAGAGTTTTGAGACTCTCAAATGAGTTTTGATAATTCAATAAATTTTTTTTGAATTGCTGTCTTGATCTTTGGGTCAATCCGGTTGAAAGAATTTGCTGAAAAATTAATTTTGCTACCTTCCTTCAATTGAAAAGTACAAATGGGACCATCCATTTCTTCAACAGAATAATTCCCATCTTTCTTCTTTGAAATCCAGATGTCATCAAAATGTTCCAATATAGCACTAAATACAAATGATATCTTCGCATTTGTAGCCAAGCTTGCTTTTGAACCTTGTATGGCAGGAATTGGTTTTATAGCTGGTTTTATTGAAGGTAAAGGTTCTGCTTCATCATATTCAGAAGCAGTATTTGCTGATTTTACTGGTGTTGGAGCTGGTTTTGAAACAGTAGGTGTTGTTACTGGTTTTGAGACTGCAGGTGTTGTTACTTGTTTTGAGACTGCAGGTGTTGTTACTGGCTTTGTCTCAACTTTGGGTGCTACAACGGCTGGGCTAACAGCACCAGCTTGAAATGTAACAATAAAATTATCTAATTCAGTAAATTTTCTATCTAATAAAGCCATTAGTTCTTCATTCATTTGAGTATCATCTGGAACTTTTCCTACTTTTCTCGCGTCTAATTCTTTTAATACTTTAATATCCCGCCCAATAATACTTTTACCTACAGTATAACCGTGTCCTTTTAGAGACTCTGCTTGTCTTAGGGCTGTTCTTCGAGCAACTAATCCTTGCTGAACACCATGCCATAAATAAAGTGATTCTGATCCTTCATCTAAAACTATTATTGAAGTATCTGGTAAAAAATTATCTTTACCCCATTTAATTGGAAAAATTTCCCCACCGGGTCTTGCGTTGAACATAAGAGCAAAATCTGTCATTGGTCAACATCTTTAGTTATTATTTATATTCACGAATTTTTTGCTATAAATAAAATAGTGTTAATTAATTTAAAAATTCAGTTTTCGAAAATAATTTTTAGATATAACTTCTAAAAAGATTTAACATCGACTGTTAACTTAAGATTAAAGATTACGATTATTTGAATGATTAAATTCTTAAATTTACAATGTTTATTGATTTTAAATGAGTGAAAAAGTGTTAAAACTAACAATTCCTAAAGGGAGCCTACAAGAAGATATAGCTTCTTTCTTCGAAAGAGCTGGTTTAAAATTAAAGTTGGTATCAAAAAGAGATTATCGACCATCAGTGGGAGATCCAGAAATTTATATTAAATTATTGAGACCACAAGAAATACCAAATTATCTAATAGGAGAAAATGAATTTGATCTGGGGATTTCGGGAATTGACTGGGTTAAAGAAACAAAAGCAGAAGTTGAGGTATTATTAGATCTAGAGATAGGAGCTGTTTCAATAGTACTCTGTGCCCCAAATAATTGGGAAAATATACATAACCTAGATGATATTCTCCAAAAATTTTATAATGATAATAAAGTGTTAAGGATCTCTACTGAGTATTTAACGTTATCGGTTAATTATTTAAAAGAAAATAAGACTTACAAAAAACTCTATGGTGATATCATTCCTTTAGTGATCACTCCATGGAAAACATGGGGAGAAAATGAAAAAGTCAAAATATTCCTATCATTTGGTGCTACAGAAGCTAAACCTCCTGAAGAAGTAGATGTGATAATTGATAACACCTCCACTGGCACAACAATCAAGGCTAATAATTTAAAAATCGTAGAAATTATTGATACATCAACAGCAGTCTTAATAGCCAATAAAAATGCGTTAAAAGATGATTGGAAGCGAGAAAAAATAAAAGATATTCTTGTTTTGTTAAAAGGTGTTATAGAGGCAAGAAAGAAGCTTCACATATTTATGAATGTTAGAGAAGAAAATTTAAATAAAGTTCTATTAGAACTTCCTGCCTTAAAACGTCCAACAATTTCTAAATTAGCTGGAAGTGAAGGATGGTATGCCATAAATACGATAATTAAAAAAGATGAATTTTTAGATTTAATTCCGATATTAAGAAAATATGCTCAAGGATTAGTTGTTCACGAGCCTCGTCAAATTTTACCTCTTGAAGATGTACAATAATCATTTTGATTAATATGAATACTTTAAAAGTTATCAATTCTGATCAAATAAACGAGGAAACTATATATAAATATATCCCTCGTACAGAGACTCAATTAGAATTAATCAGAGATTCTGTAATTAAGATTATTCAAGAGGTAAAAGAAAAAGGGGATAAAGCTCTAATTGAGTTCACCCATGAATTTGATAAAGTAAAATTAACCAAAAAAGAAATTCAAGTATCAAAAGATGAATTATCTCAAGCTTATGAACAAATTGAACCTACCTTACTCCATGCTATACATTATGCAAAAGAAAATCTTATTAAATTTAATAAAGCTCAGAAAAGAGAGGACTGGACTGTTGAAATAGCAAAAGGAATTGTCGCTGGACAAGTTTATCGTCCACTCGAAACAATTGGAATCTATGTTCCCGGTGGTAAAGCATTATATCCTAGTACGGTTCTGATGATCGCTGCTCCTGCTTATGTTGCAGGAATAAAAGAAATTATTATGTGTTCTCCACCACAAAAAAACAAAAAAATTGCTCCTGAGATTTTAGTAGCTGCTAATGAATTTAAAATAGAAAAAATCTATAAAGTAGGTGGTGCACAAGCCATTGCTGCTATGGCTTATGGAACAGAAATTATTCCAAAAGTCCAAAAAGTAGTTGGCCCTGGTAATATATGGGTTAATGCAGCAAAACAAATTCTTTCAAATATTATCGCGATAGATGCACCCGCAGGACCTTCAGAGATTTTAATTATTGCTGATGAATCTGCAGATCCAAACTATGTAATAGTTGATTTTATTTCTCAAATTGAGCATGATCCTGATAATGTAGGAATTTTGGTTTCTGATTCAGAATTTCTGATCAGTCAAATAGAAAATTCGATTGATAAATTTGTTTCCCAATCAATGAGACGCGATATAATAGAGAAAGCATTGAAAAATAATTCAATACTAATTAAAGCTAAAAGCATAGAAGATTGCATAAGAGTTAGCAATTTAATTGCCCCAGAACATCTTGAAATCTTAGTTGAGAATCCAAATAGACTATTAAAAGAAATTACTAATGCTGGTGCTATATTTCTAGGACCCTATTCTCCTGTGTCTTTAGGAGATTATTGTGCTGGAACAAATCATATCCTCCCAACAGGAGGAAGCGCTAAAAAATATTCTGGTTTAAATCTATATGATTTTCTAAAAACAATTGATGTGTTAAAATGTGAAAAAGAGGGTTTAGAAAAACTCAGTGAGACCGCAATTAAATTAGCTGAATATGAAGGATTATTTGCTCATAAAAGATCAATCGAAGAAAGATTAAAAGATAAAGATTAAATTTAATTAAGTAAATACATAAATTATTAATTTTAAAATATATCGATATATTTATAAGATTTATTAACAAAAATTTATTTAATTCAAAATAATATTTATCTAAAACAGTCACATTGAGTAGTCGTTCTCAAAAAGAACTCTATAGAAAGAAGTGTGTTTCTTTTACAAAAAAAAATAAAATTAAGTTTTTTGCACTCTTATTCATTGCTCTTATCTTATTTCAAGTACCAATAGTAAATTTAACTAACGCTATTTGTGAAGGAAAATCAAATCTAGAATCCTCTATTCCACCTGAAGATGAATTGGTTCAATTTTCGAATTCACCTGGAGAAAAATCAAGTTCAGAAAATTTAGAACTCTCTATTCCGCCCGAAGATGAAGTATTTCAATTTTCGAATTCACCTGATATTGTTTTCGATATTAAATATTATTTTGCCCAGGAAAAAGTCCAAATGAATATAGATTTAAGGAATAATCTTACTAGTTCAATTTCTCTTCTTAATTTATGGATACAAGTAAATAAAAGCGATCCCACTGAGAAAATATTGATAAGTGCTACAAAAATTATCGTTGGTTCTGAGAAATTATCTTTATCAACATTTGACACATTTCATTCCATGGTATTTCA
>JAHQWI010000197.1 GCA_029856085.1 Promethearchaeia archaeon
GCTCTCAATGATTGCTGTTTTTCCAGCACCAATTGCTCCTACAAAATCAACAGATTTTATTTTAAGTTCCTTTAAAATTTTCCTATTTTGCTCAGCTAAACTATCGTTATTTGCAATTAAATCTTCATTCAATTCAATGATTCGTGAAGTTTCTTTTTCAGGCATTATAGAATATCAAAAAATATGATATAATTAATTGAAATATAAAGATAAAGTCTTTTTCATTGATAATTTTTATCAATTTTAAGTAAAAGTTAAAATATAATTTTAACGACCTAGAAATTTGTATTTATATACAAGATAAGAACCTAGAATCCCTCCGAGCTCAGGTAAATAAATTAATAAATAAACAAGAGAGTAGAATGCATATAATAACCCAAAAATTAAACGTATTGATATTATCATAATTAGAAAACTTCTTCCCGACATCCTCATTGGAATAAATGCTCTTACTTCTCGCCTCATCATTGGAAAGATTATATATGAAATTAAACCATATAATCCCCCCCATGCTAATCCTACATATATCTGGGTGGGATCATCTAACGACAAAATACCCAGTAATGATAATCTTAGTAAAATATAGAATAATGCCGAAAATAAACCACTAATAATATACAACTTTATTAAGAAAAAGGCTCCATAACTATATTCTATGTTTCTTGCCATAAAATATAAGAAGAACAACATAAAGAATAAAAAGAATAAATTCAAAATTGCACTTGGATTTGAGAAGCCGAAACTGCTGGTACTTATAAAAAGACTTGTAAGAAACGTGTGAACTGTGAATTCAGTCAACACTTTATCTAAACTTAAATAGATAAATTGAGAGATTTCATAACTATCAAAGAATAAAGCAGTTATTGAAGTTAGAATTATCGTTGCAAATAATATCTTAGTATAATTATATTTAGTTGTTGCTTTCTCTGATTTTCCATAGATCTTCAGCGTTTTTTTTCTATGTTTATCTTGTCTCCTGAGATATTTCCGTAATACTTTAGGTCCTTTATCCAAATATTCTTGAGAAGTAGGTTTCTTTAAAACAACATCTTGACGACGTTTACTTGGACTTCTTGGAGTAGTCGGTACAACTGGTACATGTTTTAATTCAAAAGTACATTCATGATTTTCTGGTAGTCTATGCTTCTTGCAAAAAGTACCACCGCAAAATTTACATGTGAAAGGAAGATATCCGATCTGTTCACCACAGAATTCGCAAAATGTCAGTCTAATTCACCAAGAAAGCAATTAAATTTTTCAATCCCTTTGTTAAAGAATTTAAAAGTATAGTAATTTAAAATTATCACCCTTCATAATTTTTACTTTTTACTTTTTACAAATAAAAATATAAAAATACTCATTGAAGGTTATTTTTCTCTTTTTCAGCTAAGCAAAGTAAAGATTAGTACTCTCCGGGGCATAAATAATCGCATATGTAATTATTAAAAGCGTCAATAATGAACCACATAACATTAGATATATTTTTTTATTCCATCTCCAAATATTTTGTCCATCTAAAATACCAATCGGGATCATATTAAAAGTACCTAGCATGAAGTTTAAATTCGCAGCTAGCCCTATTAACATGTTAAGTGGATAAGAGGGAATTACGAAGGAGATTGCGAAAAGTATTATACCATATACAAGATTAACTATAGGTCCAGCAGCTTTACACAAACCTGTAGTTCTATCTATTTTACTCAAACCCAAAACAACGACTGCTCCTGGTAAAGCTAATGAAGGGAAGCTTACTCCCCCCGAAGTTAATGAATATATGTTAATTAAAACACCAAAAACTGTTAACATCATTCCAAAAGTTAACAATCTAAATTTAGTTTGAAGATTAAAATGTTTTGCTACTTGCCTATGCCCAAGTTCGTGAAAGAAGAAAGCTGTGGCATAAAAACTCGCTAACATAAAAATGGCCCATTCATACCCTGTATTGATTAGACTAGGATAGAAGGTTAAAAGACCGATAATAAATATCAATGATACACCTACTACAAAATGAAATAATTCTGATTTATGAGGCAACAAAATTCCTTTAAAATTAATCCCAGAATCTGGGTCAAATGCATTTGCAGGAACTTGAGATTCCTGGCGATACCAAGTATAAGTTCCATCTGTAGTCCCTCGAGCTACTTCTGGAGTACTGGGGGGTTGATATATTTGGTCCTGAGAAATAGACGCTACTTGAGGTTCCTGACTATAAGTTTGTGTTGTTGATATAGATTGTTCTAATCCTGAACTTTCTCTAATAATATTACAGTCGTGATTTTCTGGTTCTTTATGTCTTACACAATAATGATACCCGCATCTATTACAATAAAAGGGGTCTCCAATTATTTCATCTCCACAATGAGCACAATTTGCCATAAATACACCAAATTTAATTTTTAAAAAGAATTATTTTTTAATTAATTATTAAATTCCAGATTTAAAATATTATTTAGAATATTCTCTTCTTCAACGATTTATATAGTTTAGATTTTTTTTCTATGGTCTTTTAGTCTTAACTTTGCAAAATTTTATTAATATGAAGTCTACTATTTAAGTAGATTTAAACAAATTTTAAGTGAGTATTATGAGCGAAGAAGAGGAAGAAGAGGAAGAACATTCAATAGATGAAGAACGAAAAAAGCTAAGTGAATTAGGTGTAGATAGTACTTGGGGTATATTGACAACTGGAGAAAAAAAAAAGAAAGAACCAGAAAAAAAAACCTTTAGAGGCTTTAATTAACTTTTATAACTTCAATTTTTCACTTAGATATCATTTAATATTGATCATAGTCTTCTGGGATAATTAATATCAAAAAGTTTAATTCTTACTAAATATACTAATTTTACAATTTTAATTCAAATTAAGTAAATTTGAACATTGTCTAGCCCTGTCTCAATTCAGGATGGACCGTTTACAACTAATACCTTAGTTTCAATAAAATTTGTTCTAATTCATATTTTAATTATTTGGGGTTCTATCTTACCAATCCTAATAGAATTATACTTATTTTGGAAAATTGTGGAAGAGAATTTTATATTATTTTACTTTCTTTTACCTTTCCAATTTTGTATTTGTTTTCTAATATTAGTCATTTCCTCTACTCTTTTATCAAAATTACTATTACTTATAATTAAATTCATCCATGAACCAAAAGAAGGTGTTTTTAAAAGGGACAAAAAAGACAGAGATTATTATTTTTGGAGTTTAAGGGCAGTTATTAAGAAGTGGCCAATTTGGATCTCAAACTTAATTCCATCCTCATTAATCAAAAATCTGATGTTAAAAATATTGGGAATAACAACAGATTATTCTAATAAAATTTCTACTGGAAGTATTGATGCTGAATTCATCGAATTAGGAAGAAATGTTAGTATAGGTCAGGGAAGTTCAATAAAGTCAAGTATGATTCTAAGGGGACGTTTAATTATCAAAAAAGTCATAATTGGAGATAATGTTATAATTGGCTCAAATTCATTTGTAGCTCCAGGTACTCACATAGGCTCCAATACACGACTAGGAACAATGTCTGTAACTAAATTTAACCAGATACTAGATCCCAATTCTTCTTATCGCGGAAATCTTGCAGAAGAAATACATAAGTCCCCAAGTGACTTAATGCAAATTTTTAATGATATAGAATTGAAAGAGAATTCAAATACTTCTATAAATCCTGAAAATAAATTCGTTAAAAATTTAACCTATAATATAACTATCTTCGGAATTGTTTATTTTTTTTCCAACTTCATCCCCGTGTTAAGCATAATATATTTCTGTAATGAATACTTTTTCCCGTTATATTTACACTCTCCTAATTTATTCCAAATTTTCGTAAAAATTCAATCCTTATTAACATTTTTAATTACACCCCTATTCCTAATTTTTCTAATATTAATCCATTTATTCACAGTTATACTTATCACTAAGCTATCTTATAAGGTAATCCAATACAAAAATCCCCCTACTGAGGGAACATTTCACTGGGATTATAAAAATCAAGATTTCAATAATTACTTTAAACGTTCTTTTATTTTAAGATATGCAAAATGGAAAATACAAAGAAGCCCCTTTCCTTGGTTAATAAAACCCGCTTTCAATTTCATAGGTAACTGTTATTTTGGGAAAAGTACTGTGATTGAAAATTCCTTTATAGCAAAAGAATTATTACATGTTGGGAAAAACTCATATATAGGAAAAGCTTTACTAGCAAACCACCTCTGGGATAAAAACCTAACCATTAAAGGTATTACCATAGGAGATAATGTTGAAATCTCAGATAATTGTTGTATTGCACCAGGAACAGAAATTGAA
Organism: Promethearchaeia archaeon; assembly: GCA_029856085.1. GTDB lineage: Archaea > Asgardarchaeota > Lokiarchaeia > Sigyniarchaeales > SOKP01 > Loki-b32. The sequence continues at coordinate 4,310 of JAHQWI010000197.1, forward strand.
AATGAGGTAACCTTACTTCCTTTATCCATAACTTCTAAATGTGACAAATTGACTTCTAATTCAGTTTATAATCATTCTCCCTTAAAAAAAATTTCAGAAGAAGAGTTAATTCAAATAATTAATCATGAAATTGGTGATAATCGTGGCGATTAACGATATAATAGTAACAAACAATGTTGTGTTCCCTAATAGGTTTGTATGGCTACATCTTATCTTAATTTGGCTTTCAATTTTCCCAACAAGTCTTTTCTTTACGCTTTTTTTCAATTTATTTTCATTATGGATACCTACCATAGTAATAATTTGTTTTCTACCTGTTTCAATTGTTCTCTATTATGGAATCTTTATCCTTTTTCTTCTATTTTTTTCGAAATTATATTTAATTATAATAAACTTAATTCGTCAACCAAAAGAAGGAATATTTGAAAGATCTTTGAACGATAAAGACTTTCTATTCTTTGTTTTAAGAAGAAATTTGAAAAGATTCATTTTAAAAATATATAATTACTTTCCTTTACCGTGGGCGAAATTACTAGCCCTAAAAATATTAGATATAAAAATTCCCTATAACACCGGAGTATTGGATAGCTATATTGATTCAGATTTCGTAGAAATAGGTAATAATGTTATTCTTGGTGAAGGGTCAATTATAATGAGTTCTATGATTGTAGGAAATTTATTCTTAATAAAAAGAGTAATACTCAAAGATGGATGTACTATAGGTGCATTTAGTGTAGTCTCTCCAGGAACAGTAGTCGAAGAGGGTGCCATTTTGGGAATGGGAAGCTATACTAAAGTTAACCAATGTCTTACACAAAATTCCATTCATATTGGAAGACCCGCGAAGAGATGGAAAAATATACAAAATGATTAGATGGCGAGAACAAAAAATAATTAAATTTCTATATATATTATAAATATTAAAAACATAATTAGGAGATTAGTGACTTACCACGAAAAAAGCTAAAAAGACCGTTTTTTGTCCAACATGTGAACGTGAAGTGGTATTGGGGCGTAAGACTTTTGATCATATTTATCACGAGGTTTTATGCTTCCTCGTCATCTTAACCATAGGTTTGGGCTTTATCATCTATTTTATTTTAAAATACAGTAAGAAACCAAACACTTGTCCTAATTGTGAATCGGTTTTTGACTTAAAAACACTTAAACCTCAAGCAAGTTGAATATTTCATAAAAAGTGAATTAAATTTATCATTTAGTTCTTCATTTAATAAGAACAATAAAAAGTAAATTTCTTGTTAAAAAATCTTATTTTTTAAATTCGATTTTGTGACCAGCGTATTTGAGCCTAGATTATTAAGAATAAATCAATCAATAATATTGATGGAATTCTTTTATCAGTTTTTAAATGATATGAAATATGAATATGAATTATGACAGAACAATATAAACAAATTTTAGTAGATTATCCTAGATCAAAAATAAAAAGAATTACTCTAAATCGTCCCGAAAAACGAAATCCCTTAAGTAATATAATTCGGGGGGAGATTTTTGATGCACTACAGAAAGCAGATATGAATTACGACGTTCATGTGACAATTTTAAGGGGTGCAGGAGTATGCTTTTCAGCAGGATACGATCTCAGAGAAAATAACGCTATTAATCGTCCATATTGGACACCAACTGCATACTATGCAAATTGGCCAAGACATGTAAACCTTTTATGGAGTATGATGGCGGATATGGCTAAACCTATTATTGCTCAAGTTCATGGATATTGTCTTGCAGGAGGTTCTGAGCTTGCATCCTCGTGTGATTTGGTTTATGTTGCAGAAGATGCGCAAATTGGTTACCCTCCAGTTAGAAGTATGATGCCCCCGGACCTTCAATATCCAACCTATATCATGGGTTTGCGAGCGGCTATGGAATTTATGTTAACTGGATCATCAATTAGTGGAACAGAAGCGGTAAGAGTAGGATGGGCAAATAAGGCTTTTCCTGCTAACGAATTAGAAGAAAGAACATTGGAAATGGCAGAAAAAGTTTCAAAAATACCGCCTGATTTACAAATTTTAAATAAAAGATCAGTCTGGCAAGCTATGGAAATTATGGGATACAGAACACAAATAAGAGCTGGCTATAACCTTCATACTCTTGGATCGTATCAAAAATCATCACGTGAATTCTTTAAAAGCATTAGTGAAGGCGGAGATGCTTTAAAGAAAGCTTGGAGTGAACGAGATGGTAAATGGGGTGATTATAGAACCTCAAAAGATAAAAAAGAAAAGTAAGTGAAACAAAATATGACTAATGAAGATCCATTTCCTCATATTTGTTTTATCCCTTTTATTAATCGCTCAAAAGAATGATAAGATCCTTTAGATTTTTTTAACTTTCATCTCCTTATTACATCTAGGGCAAATCTTATCTTTTTCTGTAAGCTGTTTTTTCATAATTGTTTTTTGATACTTACATTTTGCGTTAGGGCACACAAGAACGTATTTTACAAGTTGTGTTGGTGGACTTTTAAATGTACTTATTTTTTCACTTTCTCTCTTACTTTCTTTAACTTCGGTTAAAGCAGCTTTTTTTTTTTCTTCCCTTTCTACTTCCTCTTCAGTTTTAATCCACTTGTCTAAGCCCACTTGATACTCACTTTTTAAATATATTTTTTCATATATAAGAAGGAAACTCTAATATATAAAAAAGAGAAAAAATAAAAATTTGTTTATCAACATTAAGTTGTTAAAATACTTGAACCTTACCTGCGATAAGTCTTTTTCTTAGATCAATAAAACTTTCTTTACTGAGTTTTTCAGCTGAGACTTCTCCTGCTATTCTTTTTACTGAATCGAAGCTTACATTATCAGCAGGAATTAATTCGATTGAATTTACCCATGGATCTGTAATTGGTCTTCCTATTTGAGATAATAATTTTACATGAGCCTCTACTATATCCCCTTGACCTCGATTAACTATCTCTCTTGCCATTTCTGTACTTAATATGTTATATAATTTTCCAACATGATTGATTGGATTTTTTCCACAAACGGCTTCCAAACTCATTGTTCTACAAGGAGTTATAAGGCCATTAGATCGATTTCCACGGCCTACCTCTCCATCATCTCCAGCTTCAGCACTAGTCCCGGTAATCGTAAGATACACAATCCCTTTTTCTATATTATCTGCTACGTTTACTTGACAAGTCACATCACGCTCAGGGATGATATCTGCCGCAAGATCCAATACAGCATCTCTTATTTGATTTGTATAGCTAACATATTCACTAGCATCATTTATATACTTACTGACCATAGCTGCAGCAACTGTTATCCCAACTTCATTTCCGATTCTCTCAACCATAACCTTGATGTCTTCACCTGAAGCTTTACATTTTTTCTTGAATTTATCTGAATTTATCATTCTCTCTGCTTCTAAAGCTATTTTTTCTACATCTGAATAAGGAGCATATCCTACACCGAAACTGGTATCATTCGCAAGTGGAACTTCTTCAGTATGATGAGATTGATCAAAAACCCCTGTTAAATCTATTGATCCTGGCCGCACAGCATAATCAAACTGGATATCTCTGTTTAAATCGAGGTTTCTAAAAATTTCAGAAAGTACTTTACGCTGAGTTTCTATACAAATAGTTGGGATAGGAATATATTCAAGCTTGCTCTTACCATCTCCGCATTCTATAAGGATCTGATTTATCGCTCTTCCAACAATTAGAAAATATTGTGGTTGAATAATTAGACCTCCACCATATTCGGGCTTTGCGGTACCTCCAACAAGAGCAGCCTTATCGACATTGTGGTGGTATACTCGGTCGAAATTTTCGAGATAATAAACACACAAGGCTCTAGAACAAGCATCAGCAACAGCATCGCAGACTGTATCAGGATGTCCAATCCCTTTCCTTTCTACGAGTTCTGGGAATTCACTTTTTTCAATAGGTAAAAAGTTAGCACGAGTAATTTTTAACATTTCATTTAACCAACTTCTTAATGATATAAATAGTTCTTTTAAGTATGTTTTTAAATTATTTATCAGTTAAATTCCTTATTAAATGAAAAATGCATTTCTTTCATTTATTATGTATGATTAATTCATAACTTTTATAAATATTTTGTCCTTATAATATGCATAAACAGCATAATTTTTTTATCATAATCTAAAAATGCAAAGATTACCCTTATTAAGCGAAATCAAACGTTTACGAAAGAAATTGGGTATTAGCCAGAAAGAATTGGGAGAAGAATTAGATATACCTCAATCCACGATTTCACGTATCGAAAATGAATCAATTGATCCACCATATTCTAAGGTTAAAAAGATAATTGAATATTTAGAGAGTGAACGTTTGGCTCGTAAAAAATCTAAGAAACACGCTAAGGATATAATGACTCATCAAATTATTTCTATCAAGCCTAGTTCATCAATAAGAGATGCTGTAGAGTTAATGAATGAATATGGCTATTCACAACTCCCATTGTTAGAAAGTCAACAAAATTATGGAAGTATTACATCAAAAAAAATTCAAAAATGCATAACTGATAATCCTGAAATCCTCGGTGCAGATGTTTTACTTATAAAGGAATTACCCTTTCCCGAAGTTGATGAGATTTGGAATGTGAAAGATATTTCTGATTTACTTATAAGATATTCTGCTGTTTTAGTAAAAGATGATCAACATAACTTTGTTGGAATAATAACTGATGCTGATTTTCTTAAACTCACTCATAACTATTGAAAAATAAAATAAGTCTTATTGATAATTGCTGAAAATAGAAATAAATTAAATAAGTTTTAATACATTATCATCACAAAAAAAGATTTAATTATTACTTAACATTTAAGTAGTTGGATTTAATGACGAGTACTGTTATTGAACAAATTAACAATTTGCTGAAAAAGGCTAATTATGAAACCTTCTTATTAGGAAGTTTTGCAACTACAAAGAGTAAGTTTTGTTTTGATTTAATAGTAAAGAAAGATGATCTAATTTTTAGTGTAAAGGTATTTCCCAATATTGACAATTTGAATCAAGACTTAGTCAGTGATATTAAATCTTTATCTTTAATCTTAAAGTCTAAACCATTGTTAATAGGAATTAAGAATAGGTACCAGAAATTAGAAGATAACACAATATATGTAAGAAACGGGTTGCCATTTATAACATTGAAAACACTTGAGAAAATCCTTACACATAATATATACCCCTATATTTTGGCAAGGAGAGGTGGGGGTGTAGTGTTTTTAGACGGAAATTTAATGAAAGAAATAAGAGAACAGCACTCAATAACGAGAAAAGAATTATCAGAAAAGTTAGGCATAACTAAACGGACTGTTAGTTCATATGAAAATGAGAGTATGCGTCCTTCAGAAGAAATGGCTCAGAAAATTTTAGGTATTTTAGAGGACAGTGAAATATTCAAAAAGATTAACATTTTCAAATGGAATATTAAGTATGATATGGAAGATAAGGAAATATTTGAAGGAATAGAATTGAGTGAATTTGAATCTCATGTTGAAAATATAATAAAAGATATTGGGCTATCTTCTTATTGGTATAAAAAAGGATCTATTCCTTTCAAATTATCATTATTTTCTTCAATTGATAAAATTGAAAGTAGGGGCTTTTACCCTCTTTTTTCTGCCCTCTCCGAGGAACAAGGTAAAGTCAATGAGATAAATTTTAATTGTTTGAAGATGTTTAATGACTTATTTCATAAAACTGCGCTTTATATCATCGATAATAACGTAAAAATTCCAGGGACTATAAAAGGAAAAGATATTCATATTGTAAAAATAAAGAATTTAGAAGAAGTTGATGATGAGGAAGAATTCATTGAACTCATCCAAGACTCTTGAGGAGAAATCAGAATTGATTTGTGGTATAGACGAGGCTGGTAGAATATAATTCATTTCGAATTCTGTACCAAAAGGTCCCGTTCTTGGCCCTCTTGTTTTGTGTGGTGTTTGTTTTAAAAAAGATCAACTATCATATTTAGTTGAAATAGGTGTAAAAGATTCTAAGAAATTAAGTGCTAAAAGAAGGAGTACACTAGCAAAACTAATTAAGGATAAGTGTCATTCTTTTAAAATTCTTGTAGTTCCTCCAGCAGAAATTGATCAAAGGGAAGAAAAAAGAATTACATTGAATAAATTAGAAGAATTAAAAATGGCTGAAATTATTAGAGAATTAAAACCTAGCTCAATATATATTGACGCCGTCGATGTAAATGAAGATAGATTTAGAGATTCAATACTAAATCTTTTAGATTATAGTCCAGAAGAAATCATTTCAAAACACAAGGCTGATGATCTATTTCCCATAGTATCTGCGGCCTCAATCATTGCTAAGGATAAAAGAGACACCTTAATTGAGGAAATGAAGGTAAAATATGGAGATTTTGGTTCGGGATATCCTTCGGATAAAAGAACTATTGATTTCCTTCGAAAATGGATAAAGAAGAACAAAAAGATACCACATTTCGCGAGAAAATCATGGGCTACAACAAAAAAAATATTAGATGAAGAACTATCTAACAGAAAAATAACTGATTTTTTCTGATTTCACTTTCTTTTAACTATTAAGACTATATGATTAGCAGCATATTTATGTATATTTATACTCTCAAGGATATTATATCCTGCCTTTTCAAGAACTTTCTTTTCTCGAGCATACACAACTTCAGATTTTTGAATACTATCGATAGATTGAGACTTAATCGCTAGAATTAATAATCCATTCTCTTTGAGATAATAATTACAATTAGTTAATGCGATTTCTGCTTGATTTGGTTGAGAGACATCTTGATAAATAAGATCTATACTAGAAAATATTGATTTAGCATAGTTTTGTGGATATCGAGCATCATCTAATATCGGAATAATATTTTTTCTTCTTAATGTATTTTGTATTAGCTGTCTAATACTTCTTTCAGCAAATTCAACAGAATATATCGCACCTGATTTTGCAATATCAGAAAGGTGAGAAACGGTAGTACCAGATGACGCTCCTAAATACAAACAATTTATATCTTCTGATAAAAAATTACTTATAGGATTTTCCAACAATAATGCTGCTAGCTTACTTCTATAAGGATCCCATTCTCTATATTCAATTCCTTTGTATAATACTAGTTTCTCTCCATAAATTTTATTTCCTTTATCTAAATTTCTTGTATAAAGTTTAAGCTTTCCTTTAGGCCCAGATATGAATACATTAAAAAATTTTGGATGATTTCTTATTTCAATCTTAGACATATATTAATTGAATTCCCTCATCTTTTCTTTTTAGTTTTTTTTTTTTTACTTTTTACAGGTTCTGTCTTTTTAGGTGGATTTGGATATTTTTCTTTAATTTCTTTAATTTTATTTTCAATCTCAATTGCCATTTTCTCTCCGATAAATTCACCAGAAAAAAAATCAACTTTGGCCGATAAGCCTATTTTCCCTGCGACTACTCTTGCAATTTTGCCTCTATGATAATATTTACTTCCCCTAATTTGATTCCATTGAAATATCAAGCCATGTTTTGGCCTTTTTTCTCCAGTTTTAAGAAAACGATAAAGTGCTTTTTCAGCTCCCAATAATTGAATTCTAGACGAGGGCATAAAAGCCAATTTCTTCAAACCACCTGCTTTTGCAATAAGTTTAGCACCTATTAATGATCCAATTATCGCATTTATATTAGGCGCAGATTTTTCCATTAGATCTGTTAAATAGTCTTCTAATCCTTGACGATATGAATCTAAAGAAACAATTTGGCTCGCATAATCTTGAACTATTTTCAAATCAAAATTAGCTCCCATAGAGTCTGAAGCATATTTCTGTAAAATATTGATTTTATTTTCTGTGAATTCAAAATTTTTTTTAAGATTTTCATAAGTAAATTTCTCCCTTGCTCCTAAAAAAGAAACGATTTTTGCTAAAAGGATATTGTCCTCAACTATTTTATCAGTTAATTCAGGGAAGTGTAACCCATACCATTCTCTAAGATGACTAGAAAATAAGCTAATTGATTTCTTGATCACATCTAGTGTATTGATAATCTGAATTATCATATTATCAGAATGTCCACTCGCCTGGCTTACCTTTTTCTTGGTTATTACCTCGCTTATCTCTTTGTACTGTGCGAGAATCTCCTCTTTAGATTTATTTATACCAACTTTTTTTAATTGGGCTTCCAAATTTAAACGAAAATTTTTAAGTTCGAGCGAAAAACCCTCAAAAATCGCTTTATATCCTAATAATTGTGATGTTAATGTTTGTAATTCCTTGTTATCAAATATAAATTCATCAAAACCAGAATTTTTTAATTCTAATAGAAAATTTTCATACACACTCTGAATAATACCATCATCAATCGCAATATAAAACTGAATTATTTTTTGTTTTTGATTTTCAAAATCAATAAAATTTAAAATATTTCCAGTTTCATCAAATGCAAAAATTCCAACTAAAGTATCTGCTATATATGATTTCATTTTTCTGATATGGTTCAGAGTTATTTTTTCTTCATTAATAATTATTATAAAATTATAATCATTATTTTCTTAAAAAAATGCTTGAAATAAATCTCTCCGGGTTAAAATTAAAATCCCCACTCATTTTAGCCTCTGGAATTTTAGGAGTATCTTTTTCTTCAATGAAGAGAGTAATTGATGCTGGAGCTGGTGCTGTAACAACCAAATCTATTGGTCCAACCTCAAGGAAAGGATATAAAAATCCATCTATAATCGAAATTTATCCCGGAACTTTTTTGAATGCAGTTGGTCTTGGGAACCCTGGAATAGATAATTTTATCTCAGAAATAAGAGAAATTAAGAAATATAACATTCCATTAGTCGTGAGTGTTTTTGGGGATACTAATGATGTTTACCTTTATGTAGCTACTAAGGCTGAAAAAGCAGGTGCTGATGCCATTGAGATTAATATTTCATGTCCTCATGCTGAAGTTGCTTCAATTGGTATTGATAAGGACTTGACATTTGAAATTGTCAAATTTTTAAAAGAAAAATTAACTGTTCCTCTTTTTGTAAAATTAAACCCTAATGTAACAAATTTAAGTGAGATTGCGTTGGCTGCTGAAAGAGGTGGTGCAGATGGTGTTGTAGCGATTAACACTTTAGCAGCTATGACAATTGATGTTAATACAAAAAGACCTATCTTATCTCACGGAAGTGGGGGCCTTTCTGGAAAAGCAATACATCCTATAGCAGTTAAAAAAGTATATGATTTATATAAAATTTTGAAAATTCCTATAATAGGATGTGGGGGAATAAATTCTTGGCAAGATGTCGTGGAATTCTTCCTTTCAGGAGCCTCAGCAGTACAAATTGGCACAGCTTTATACAAGGGTGCGGAAATTATTACTGAAATCAATGAAGGAGTAATTAAATATCTTAGAGATAATCAATATAAATCCATAAATGATATCAAAGGTTTGGCTCATCAATTTAAAACTCAAGAGGTGCCTGATTTTGACTGAAAACACTATTCAAACATTAAGAGTAAGTAGAATTATCAATGATTGTATAGGTGTTAAAACACTCATTTTCAAAAAACCAACAGAACTAAAACCAAAACCAGGTCAATTTGCGATGATCTGGGTTCCTGGTGTAGATGAGGTACCAATGTCTATTTCGGCTTGTGATGAGGCAAGTAATTGGGCTATTACTGTTAAAAATGTCGGCGAATGTACCCAATCTTTACATAAACTAACGATCAATGATTATATTGGAGTGCGAGGGCCATTAGGTAATTATTTCAAATTACCTACGGATAGAAATAAAAATATCTTTTTGGTCGGTGGGGGTATAGGAATGGCACCACTTAGGTTTTTAGCCCATGATCTAAATAAATCTGGTTACAATTTTAAAATTATACAAGGAGTTAAAGAAGAAAGCGATTTGCTCTATATGGATGAATTTTATAATTATGATCGTGAAAGTTCAGAATTTCATTTTTGCACAGACGATGGAAGTTATGGTGAAAAGGGCTTCGCATCAGATTTATTTGAAACTCTTATTAAAGATTATACGCCAGAACAATTCAAGAATACCGTTGTATATTCTTGTGGCCCTGAAATAATGATGTATATATTGTTACAAAAATGTGAAAAGCATAACATCGAATTTTATGCTTGTCTTGAGAGGATTATGAGATGTGGCTGTGGATTGTGTGGATTATGTACATTGGATCCATTAGGGCTACTAGTTTGTAAGGATGGACCTATATTT
>JAHQWI010000198.1 GCA_029856085.1 Promethearchaeia archaeon
ACCTAATATAACGGATTTATTCTCAAATGAGCCATAAGATATTAAAAAAAATGAAACAACTAAAATACCTAGCACGATTGTTATTTTACGACCGATATTATCAAAAAAACAACCAGCAGCAATACAATATAAAGAAGAGACTATTATAAATAAAAGAAAATCTACATCAAAGCTATATCTTGCGAATAGACCTCCCAAAGTAATACTTAAAATAGTAAAACTAGAAGAATACCTAAAAAAATGTTTTTCAAAAATTATTTTTAAATATTTTTTATCAGATTTCAATCGTTCCTCTGTTTCTTTATATTTATAACTTCTAGAATACCAATAAATGATTAGAAAGACAAAAAATACTAAAATACCGAAATATTTGTATAAAAAATCAAATATAATGAAAATTATTGAAATGAATCCTAAATTAAAACACGGAATCAATAGGTAAGTAGATATTCTACCACGATTTAAAATATTGGTTTCATGAACTAATATTGTAAACCAAACAATAATTAATTGAGGGATTGCTAATAGCACTATTAACAAACCTAAATATTCGAAAAAATTTTCAGGAAATGCACTTATTAGAAGTCCGACAATACAAACGAGTAACGTCAGATTAAAATATCTTGTTCTATTTTTTATTAAATCAACAAATATACCTGATATGAAAAATGAAATAGCAACTATAAATACGAATATGTAAATCTCTATACCCGTTGCACCAATATCTCTAATCAAATTAATATACTTAAATACTAAACCCTCAACTATTAGCATTATAGCGAGTAAAGAGAATAATAAATATACAAAAGTTTTATAAGGTACATTTATATCTCTAGTAAATACCCTACTAAACCATTGTTTTATAGATTCTCTTTTCATGATTAATTTCCATTAATCTATTGATGTTAATACTTTTTAGAGCTACCTATTATTTAATATTTTTGTCAACATCTATCCATAAATTTTATTTAAATTCTAAATTTATAGTATAATTGATGTATCTTGAATAAAATTAAGCGAGTTCTCTTCATATGTTTAGGAAATACTGCAAGATCTCCAGCAGCAGAATATTTAGCTCGATATTACGCAGAAAGGAATAACGCTGATCTAATTTTTAGCAGTGCTGGATTCATAAATGCGTTTTCATACATGCAACGAGAATCTCAAGAATATTTAAATTCAAAAAAAATTAATCACTCAGATTTTCACCCTCAATTAATTAGTCGATCTTTATTAGAACACCAAGATTTAATATTGACTATGGAAAAATCCCATTCAATAGATATTATAAGCAACTATAGAAATATTGCAAATATCGAAAAAAAGACTCATACTCTAAAAGAATTTAATGGAGAAACTCAAAGTATTGATATCATTGATCCATATTATACGTCAACTGAAACTTATCGAAAAGTCCTTAAAATCATTGATGACAATGTCAAAAAGGCAGTAAAAATAATCCAAAAGCACAACAACTCAATGTAAGTTCATTGTTGATCAAAAACCGCCATGAATGTTGGATTAGTATCGCTTATACGAATTCTATTGTTCCAACGAAAAACGGCAATATTTATAATCCTAATTTAATTCCACTTTTTTTAAACAAAAATCTAACTATGTTCTTATCTCAAGAACAACATAACTTTAAGATTAAGCTTTAAATAATTCAACAGCTATAATTATTTATTAACAAATTACGAATGATTATTCTAATTTTGAGAAGTTAGGGGTAATTAATATTGGATGCCTACAAGAAGGAGTTAAATGAGAGATTACATAATCCTATTGAGAACATTAACTCAGTTAAGGGGTTCGAAATCATAACTGAATCTTTAGTCTATAAAGTTTATGACGTGTTTGGTCGTAATAGCTTACTTTCGATTTTATATCAAACAGGCGTATTTCCAGGGACAATCATTGCAGAGCGAATAAAAAAAGAATATAACAAAGAAGAATTTGAAATGATGGAAGCCTTAGTAATTCTAATAGATGAATTAAAAGAATATTATTCGATACAGGTGAGAGATATTGAACAATACGAAGATCGATATAGAATCATTATTGAAAATTACTGTTTTTTACGTGAACCCATTAAAAATAGAGAAAAATTGCAATTTGGTAAAGCTTTTTGTCGAATTAACAAAGCATACTTTGAAACAGCATTCACAATACTTCTAGGAAGCAAGGTGAAGAAAATTGAGATAAACTTTCTTGAAGATGACCCCGAGAAAGATGTTTGTGTTGAAGAACTGAATTTTTACATTAAATAAAATTTATTCTTTCATAGATTTTAATAATTCCTTATATCTGAGAAGTCTAGCAATTTTGACTTTTAACTCTCTAATTCATATTTTATAGAATTATGTAATAGGATCTCTTGAAAATGATAATAAGGGATATTCATTTGCATCACACATGATTCCTTTTGAAATACAAAATGTCAAAGATTAAAAAAAAATATAACATTACAAAAATTAACTTTAACATTATAAAATTTAATTTAAACTAAAAAAAGTTGTGAAAATAATATGGTAGATATAAAAAATGTTGTAGTAATTGGTGCTGGCCAAATGGGCCATGGTATTGCCCAAATGTCATTACTTGCAGGATACAATGTTACACTTGTAGATATAAAAGATGAATTCGTAGATAAAGGATGGAGCAAAATAGATGAAGGAATGAAAAAGCTAGAAACCAAAGGAAGTTTACCTGAGGGTGCTACTGCCGCTGGTTTAATGGCGAATTGTAAAAAATCAACAGATTTAGCTTCTGCCGTTAAGGACGCTGATATTATGATTGAAGCTGTAGTGGAAAGAATGGATGTTAAGAAAGAAGTCTTCAAAACTGCTGGTGAAAATTCTCCATCTCACTGTATTCTCGCTTCAAATACATCAACCATGAGTATTACTGATATTGGAAAGGATTCAGGACGACCTGATAAATGTATAGGAATGCACTTCTTTAATCCGGTCCCACTCATGCGTTTAATAGAAGTTATATATAGTGATCATTCTTCCGACGAAAGTGTAAACAAAGGTATTGAATTTGCAGAAACTATTCCATGTCTCAGAGGAAAGAGGTATGTTCCAAAGGTTTTAAAAGATAGACCAGGATTTATTTGCAATCGAGTCACCGCTCCAGCTCAAATTTATCAAAATTATGTGTTTGATAAAGCTGAGGCAGAAAGTCTTTCTTGGGATCAGCTTGACAACGATTCTCGAGGGGGTCCTATGTCTATGACAGTGTTAGCTGACTATGTGGGAATAGATGTGTTGTACCATGGACAGATGTATTATTCTCAAACACTTTCTCCCGATTTTGCTCCTGGTAAAGTAATAACTAATTTATTTAACGAAGGAAAATTGGGTGCTAAAACTGGTCAAGGATTTCGAGATTGGACTAAAGGTAGACCTCAACCCGATAAAACTGCGGGAAAAGCAAGATTATATAAACTAAAATATCCCCTTGCTATTATGTTAAATGAGGCTTGTCGTGTTTTAGAAGAGGGAGTTACAACAAGTTGGAAAGTAATAGATGACACTTTAATGGCAGGAATGAATATGCCGGGTCCTATGGCCCCAAATGTAAACACTTGGTCAAAACAAGTCGAAGTATTAGAGGAACTTGTAGAATTTACAGGAAAAGAATATTTTAAACCTTGCGAGATGTTGAAATCTGGAAAGTGGACCGAAATGAAATAAACCTTTATGGATTAATTTCTATTTTTTTTTCTATTTTTTTTAATTTTAATATATTTAATCAAATCGATATAGAAATCTTGATTTGAAAGTTTTTAATTATAAAAAAAATATTACTAATTATCTTTAAAAAACATAGTTTAAGATTGAATAATAGAAAAAAAGAAATTTAACCTAATATGAGTTGAAAAAAATGTCAGAAAAAGAATTTAAAGATGTTTTAGTAGAAAAGAATGAAGAAGGAAATTATGCAGTTATTTCTATAAATAGGCCAGATAAATTGAATGCTCTAACAACTGATACTCTAAGAGAGATCTACGAGGCTATGGAACAGTTTGAAATTGATAGTAGTATAAGATGTATAGTGCTTCGAGGAACTAAAAATATTACCAAGAAAGCTGCTTTCTCCGCTGGTGCTGATTTATCTGCGGGAATGGGCAAAGGGTTAAAACCAAATATCCCTTCTCACATGGCTTTGGCTATGCAACAGAAGCATAAGTATTATACTTTAATTGAATCATTTCCAAAACCTGTTATTGCAGCAGTAGATGGGTATGCTTTTGGAGGGGGATGCGAATTAACTCTTGTTTGTGACGTTGTAATTGCTACCAAAAGATCATTTTTTGGTTTTCCAGAAATTCAGCGAGGTATTTTTCCTGGCAATGGAGGGACTCAAAGGATGGCAAGACATATTGGATTAGCAAGAGCTATGAAAATGTGTTATTTTGGTGAGAGAGAAGCTGCAGAAACTATGAGTAACTGGGGCTATGTTAGCTTTTTATGTAATGATGGAGATGAATTTGAAAACCTTATTCATGAAAAAGCATCATTATTGGGAAATGCAGCAACTACAAGTCTATTTTGTATCAAGAAAGCTGTAAAATTTGGAACCCAAGTACCTATACAAATTGGCAACATATTTGAAATGCTTGGCTTCGGAGTAAACTCGGGATCTAAAGATGTGAATGAAGGTATTATGGCCTTTTTGCAGAAGAGAGATCCCAAATTTACAGGTGGAATGTAATTTTCAGAATTTTTTTTTATCTTTTTTTTAATAAATTAATAAAAATTAGCTATAATATTATATATAAGCACTTATATATTTGAAAATATGATTCCTGAAATTGAAGTTATCGAAGAAATTAATGATGGTAATGTCTATCTTAGAAAAATAACGAAAAATGATTCAGAATTTTTCTTTAATAACTTAAATAAAATGGATCTAATTTCTTACTTATCTTTAGGTCCTTTAAACACTTTAGAGGAATCTAAAAGGTTATTAAGAAGCTATATAAAATATTGGGAGCGTTATGCTCAATATAACTATATAATCGAATTAAGAGAACCTCATATCTCAAAGCTTGGTTCTGCTAGTCTTTGGAATATAAATTGGAGACATAATAGAGCTGAAGTCGGAATTTGGATAAATAAATTAAACTGGAATAAGGGATATGGTAAAAAATCTTTAAATCTAATTAAAATTATTGCTTTTAATCACCTGAAACTAAATCGTCTTGAAGCACACATAGCATCTGATAACCAAAATTCCATTCATCTTTTTGGAAAATGTGGATTCAAACAAGAAGGAATATTAAAAAGATACCTAAATTTTCATGGAACTTATCATGATGCCGTAGTTTTAGCTTTCCTAAAAACTAATTTTTGTTAAAAATAAAGAGAATTATTATTGTAAAAATTTCATTATTTCTTATCTGAATCTGCTATTAATTTATCTAATTCTTCTTTATGTTCCAATGATTTCTTAATTAACTGATCTTGTTCAAGCTTTTTCTCTATTGGTTCCGAAGGTTTAATTTTCGTTGACATCTCTTCCCCCTTGTGAATTATAGGTTTTCCTTTGTAGTAATCAGAAGTTTTAATCATCTCTCTTCTGTAGGCACCCCTAAAAGCCAATTCACGATTTAAAATAGGAAAGCCAGGAATTTTCTTTTTTCTTAGTGTTTTTTTATATTTTCTAACTTTTCTTACAGGTTTTGGATATTTTAATATTCGTTGATACAATAATATATAAGTAGTTAAGATTGTGGCTCCAATAAAACTGAGAATAAATAATATTTGAAATAAAAGAGTTTGTTCTAATGGAATGATTACTACATAAGATATCCACAAATATGTATTATCAATTGATAGTTCTATCACATTACTTAACCCAAATTCATCAGCGAGAAAAATCTGAATGGTAATATTAATATCTTCATCGATTGGGACTAATTTGGTAACATCAAATCCATCCTCTTTTATTGTGTTAAAAGAAGTCTTAGCATTGCTTAACTTGATAGTTTCATTATGTACTTGATTGTTAATCAAAATTTTGAATTCCGAATTAGGTGATAAGCTCGTTGGCCAGGTCTGATCGATTTTAAAATCAAAATAAAGTTCAGCATTTGTAACTTTAACTCTGCGCCCACCAGCTTCAATTTTTTCCCCTGCATAATTCCATGATACGGAGGTGAATTGATTAATTCTTTTTTCATAAGAGATTGAAAGAGTGAAGTTTTTTATTAGTAAACTATTCCAATAATCTCGATCACCTGGATGACCACTATCTTCACACCAAATATATACACCTAATGTAATAGCAAAATTTTGATGATCATATTGGAGAGCTTGCTCAAGGTAGAAGATTAATGTTTCTTCATTAACAGGTGTAATAAGTGTGTTATTTAATTCTGTTATTTGGGTTGGACCATCCTTACCCAAATCATCTGTTTGATAAGAGGTGCTTTCAAATTCCCTATTTCTTTCTACATCTGATATTAATATAAAAAATCGTGCAAAATCACCAGTTGCGATTTGAAGTTCATTAAGGGGATTACTTACTAGAGTATCCCCAGGTCGATCAATTCCCCCATTATCCATCGATACTGCTTGAGCTGAGCCATTTATCCATGCTTCAAGTGAAGCTGATGTAATGTAATAATCTGACATATTAACATTCATTGTAAAATTTTTTCGCCACGGCACTCTAAGAGATTGAGCTTCATTATCATCCCATGTATGAGCTGTAAACCAACCATCTGCATTTATTTCATAACTATCCATTAAAGGCAAACCATCATCGTTATCAACCTGAACCCATCCACTACTATTACCATTTTCAAAAAACTGTTGGGAACCTGCACCTCCTAATATTTTATAATTAGCAGTACCATTACTTATAATAGGTTCAATATCTGAAACATCTCCCTTAAGACTTGAGGTCCAATTTTCATTAGTATTAAATTCATAATTTTTGATCCATTGTTCTCTGTGGGATTCTCTAGTCCATAAACTAGTCGAATCCTGTTGAGCTAAATTAATGTCAAAAACCTTATTTTCTCTTATTGAAGCGCTCATATTCACAGTTATTATTATTGGAATAAAAGTTATACCCAACAAAATAAATATTAAAAATATTAAATTTTTTTTCTTTAAAGGACTTTTTTGCTTTTTAACACTTATTTTTTTCCCTACTGCTTTAGGGCGAGGAGTTCCTATGAAACTGGAAGTTCTACTTAACTCCTTTTTGTATTTTTTCTTAAATGCATTTTCACGTTTAACAATATGTATGTCAGGAGGATGAGGTTTATTTAGTGTACGTCTATACTTTTTTATATGTCTTACTGCTTTTGGAAATCTTAACACTTTTCGATAATATATATAGTATCCTCCTAATAATCCTGATGCTATTATTGCCCCAATTAATAGAAATTGAAAAAGAAAATCACTCTGAGTTTGGAAATATATATTGTATGAAATCCATAATATAACGTTATCTATTGAAATTGTATAATTTTCACTTAATTTAAATTCATCAGCAAGCAAAAGTTGGATTGAAATATTAATATTATCATTACTAGGAATTAAATTAGTAACTTCAAATCCTTCTTCCTTAGCATTTTTAAAATCCAATTCTGCTAAACTTAATTTAATAGTCTCTAAATGATCTTGTTCATTTATTACGAATTTTATTTCAGAATTGGGTGATAAATTAGTTAACCAAAGTTTATCTATCTTATAATCAAAATATAATTTTGCATCAGTGATTTCGACAATTCCGCCTTCAGAGTCAATTTGATTTCCAAGATATTTCCATGAAATGGAAGTTAATTGATCTATTTTTTTAATGTAATTTATTGTAAAATTGCACGATTTAATATAGGCTTCAGTAAACTCGTCGAGATCCGTAGCGCAATTATCTTCACAATTATATTCAATCCCTAATATAATAATGAAATTTTGAAAATCTCCATTCTCTAAAACTTGATTTAGATAAAAAATTAGATCATCCATATCATCGACTTGAAAGATTGTATCATTTAAGTAATCATAGCTATTTAGGATTTGAGCGCCATCTTGACCTAAAGTAGTGGGTTGATATTCTGACACTTTATAGTTTACATCCTTATTTAAAGTTGAAAGTCTCACGTAAAACTTAATATAGTCACCTTCAATGAATCGAGTCATATCGGAATCACCAGATGCTTCAACACCTTCCCAATGCCAAACATCTCCATCCCCGCATCCCACATAAGCTTTTGCTGTAGCATTAATTAAAACCTTAAGTGAGGCTGAGGTAATGAAATAATCAGACATATTGTGAGGGGTTGATATTACTTTTTCCCATTGAACGCTTGTTTTTTGATAGGCATTCGTAGTCGTTCCACTATGTTCAGCCCAATAATGGGATGCAAAACATCCCGATTCGTTTATTTTATGTCCATTGGTTGGATATACAGGTATCTCTGGATTCGTATTATTGTACCAACTCGGTGAATTTGTCGAATTAGGTGTACCAGAGATTAGTGTAATTGAATGTTCTTCCCCTATAGTTATTAAATTCCCTGACCCTCCGTTAATATAAGCATCAACGTCTCTAGCATCTCCATTTACTTCAGTTATCCATCCTGAATTATTACTAAAATCTGAGTTTTCAATCCATTGGTTATTAAAAGCTTTTTTTGATAACTGATTAGTTGAAATACTAAAATCTTCTTGTTTTTTAATATCGGAATAATTAATTTTATTTTCAGATGGAAGTGGTATATAAAAAATGGAATATAATGCGAGTACAAAGATGATTATTAATAAAATCTTGGTTATTCTATGGTTTTTGGATTTCATAGCTAAATAAATCACCCAATTAGGAGTTTAATAAGTGTAATTCTATATTCTTAATTAAATAAGTTACTTAAGATGTTATTATTTATAATTTCTAAGGTGATTACAATTAAATTGAGTAACATATTTAAATTTTATATTCAAGCTACGTAAAGATAGGATTACTAATAAGAATTAAACCATTTATTGTACTAATAAAAAAAGATATCTTGCTCAAAATAATGATTATTTTTTATCTAATTCGTCTACCAATTTGTCAAGCTCTGATTTTTTTTCTATAGACTTGTCAATTAATTCATCAGAAGTCATTTTCGGTTCCAATTTTTCTGTTTGTTTCAACGGTTTTTCACTTATTCCAATTAGTCTCTCTTTTACTCCTATTCTGCTAGTTTTTACTAGTTTGGACGTCTCAGATAATTCTTTATTATAAGACCTCTGAAATGCAATTTCTCGGGGTATTATTAATACTTGCGGTTTATTTTTCCTTTTCAAGGATCGCTTGAATTTTCTTGCTTTTCTGACAGGTTTTGGGTATTTCAAAACTTGTTGATAGGCTATAAGATATCCTCCAATAATGGCAGTTAGAATACTAGCAAAGACCAATAATGCTGTAAAAAACCAGGGTTCAGAAAAAATGTCACTATAAGTCTCAATATAAAATATGGTAAAATAGACATCATCTATTGAGATAGTTATATTTTGATCTAAGGTGAATTCATCTGCTAAAAAGATTTGAATTGAGAGAGAAATATTGATATCTTTTAAAATTAAGGAGGTAACATCAAATCCATCTTCTTTCGCTGGTCGAAATGAAATCAAAGATGTGCTTAATTTAATAGTTTCCAAAAGAAGATTATTATTAATCAAAACCCTAAGCTCAGAATTAGGTGAAGAACTGACAGGCCAAGTTCTATCAGCTTTATATTTGAAAGTGAGATTTGCATGTGTAATTTGAAGATTTTTCCCTGTGATTTCATCTCCTATTTGTTCCCAAGAAATTGTTGTAAATTGATCGATTTTCTTCTCATAATTGAAGGTTAAATTGAATGATCTAATAATTAAGGAATCCCACGTATCTATATCAACCCCTGGTATATTATCTTCACAATATATATCAATTCCAAGTGTAATAGCAAAATTAAAGCCATCATTTTCGAAAACTGAAGTTAATACATCTATCAGGACATTTTCAGGAATGACGCTCATTGGGCTATCTGAATAACTACCTAGAGGGGGCGAATCTCTTCCTAAATCGCCTGTATGATTATAGGCAACTTGAATTGGTGGAAAACTTTCATCCACATCAGAAAGTAATACATAAAATTCAGCATAATCTCCTGTTGAAAAACGACTACTAACAGTCTCAGAGACATATCGTTCGATCCCACCTGAAGTAGGTGAAACAGTTACAGTTGCATTGAATTCTACTTCCAAAAAAGCTGATGTGATTATATAATCCCTCATGTCGACAGGCATATTTATTGTTCTTTTCCATTGCGCACTCGGCCTATTATGAGTTTGATTTACATCTTCATCCCATATATGTGAAACTTCACATCCTTTTTTAGTAATGTTCTTCAGTCCACTTGGTAGAATAGGTAAATCTGGATTACTATAAAGATCCCAATCCGTATCATTAAGAGGATCATCAATTTCTATTTGCCTTGCATCTCCTATCAGTTCAAAATTAGCTTGATTTTGATCTATGTATCCATTAACATCTCTTATATCTCCATCTATAATTGAACTCCATGGAGCTCCAACCCCCTCAAAAGTTGGATTTTCAAAAGTTATATTATGATGTACAACCCCCGCATTGTGGATTTTTCCGAGCTTTGTATTTTCTTTTAAATTCTTAAAATTCGAAGCTGATAGAAACACATTTAAACATAAAGGAATCAATAAAAATAATGAAGTTATGAATAATATTTTTATAATTTTTTTTCGATTCATTATTATGTCATACCTCCATTAATTTTTATAAATTTTTATCACCTTGAGGTGATTTTTTTAGTTTTATTTCCTTTATAGGTGTAACCTCTCCAGTTGGTTTTCCTTTCAAATAACTAGATGTATTATGCAATTCTTTTTTAAACTCTTTATCAAATGATTTTTTCCGATCAAGAATTTCTACTGATGGTTTTCCTTTCCTTAGAGTTCTCTTATATTTCCTTACTTTTCTTACAGCTTTTGGATATTTCAGAATCTTCTGATAAGCAACTAGATAAGAAGCAATAATTAAACCAATGATACTAGCAACAATTAGTAAAACGCGAGAAATAAAAGGTTCTTCAGAAATATCAGATGTTAATTCAATATATGTAATTTGAAAAAAGATATTATCAATTGAGATCAGAATATCTTCATCTAATCCAAACTCATCAGCTAAATAGACTTGAATTGAAAGAGTGATGTTAACATCTTTAGATATAAATGAAGTTACATCTATCCTGTCTTGAAAAACTTCTTGAAAAATGTCCTCCGCTCTACTTAATTTGATTGTTTCATTATATTGTTTATTATTAATAAAAATTCGAATTTCTGAATTTGGAGAAGAAATATAAGGCCAAGTTTGATTGATTTTGTATTCAAAATTCAACTGTGCATTTGTAATTTGGACGTTGTCTCCAGAAATTTGTTTCCCTGCTTGCTCCAATGATATAGCAGTGAATTGATTAATTTTCTTCTTATATGCAAATGTTAAATTAAATGATCTCATTATTAAAGAATCCCATGTATCTATATCTACATTATAGTCATTGTCTTCACAGTAGATGTCAATACCCAATGTAATAGTAAAATTAAAATTATCTCTTTCCAAAACAGAGGTCAGATAAGAAATTAGAACATTTTTTGGTATTACTTCGAGAAGGGTGTCTGAATAGTTGGTAACTTCCGGATCATCTCGTCCTAGGTCAGTTGTTTTATTTAATGCAACTTGAAATATATTATTATTTTCTATATCTGAAATTAAAACATAAAAGGTTGCAAAATCACCAATACCAAATTGCGGAGGTTCTGGGTATGGTGACGGATCTGAATCTCCATCTGTGTAATCTCCAGGACGCTCAATGCCACCTACTTGAGGTGCTAAAGGATTTGTTCCTTGTGCAGTAACAGTTGCATTAAAGATTACTTCGAGTGAAGCAGAAGTAATTATATAATCTGACATGTTGACTGGCATTGTTATATTCTGTTTCCAATGGATACTGGGAGTATTTAGAGTTTGATCAATACCTTCATTCCATTCATGATCGACCCATAAACCTGCTGAATTACTCCCGTTATTACTTGGAGATATAGGAAATTCTGGATTATTAAAATCTTCCCAATCACCATTATTAAGAGGGTCATCAATTCTTTTTTCTCTTGAATCACCATAGACTATATAATTTCCATATCCTTGCCCTATAAATCCATCAATGTCGGATATATCTCCTTGTTCAACAGAGACCCAGGATGCATCATAATCAAAATCCGTGTTATTAAACCATTGCTTCACTACAGAAGTATGGATATTTTGAGAAAATTCTTCCTGGTTTATCGGAGAAATCACATTAGAATTTGGAATTAATATACTTAGAAATACAAGAGTAAAAATGATTAATACTATACTAAATTTTATCCTATTTGGAGTTCTAAATAGTGTAATTTAAATTTTTCACCGAGAATTTGGAATTTCTTGATATGAAATCTAATAAATTGAATAAACTTTAATTAAATAATAATAATAAATAATACTTAAGAAATAATTATATTTATTTTAACTTAAAAAACTTATTTATTGAAATTCGAGGTATTGAAATTTGATACAAGGAATTTTGACATTTCAGTTCAAAATTAATCAAAAAGAGACAGGAGAAATAGAACCTGAATTTGAACCAATTCAATTAGTATTTCGAGAAGAAGAATTTGACGAGGATAATTTTTCGGAATTACTTGCTGAAAATGATATATTTGGGATATTCTATCAACATACTATTGGCTTTCTTGGAATAAAATACAGTTATAGCAATTTTTATACTGGAAGATTAAAAGAAACCCCTTATCAAGTGATTTCTTACTTTAAACAGGTAGCTGATGGGACTCAATATTTAGCGATGTCGATATTCGAGTTGGATGATGAGATTGAAATTTTTGAAGATTTAATAAACGAGATGGGTAATCGCTTAGATACTATATTTGATAAACTAACAAGAGCGAAAAGCTCGAAACAGCTTTCTTTAATAGAGAATATTAATATTAGGCTAAAAAATGAAATAAAATTCACAATTTTTCAAGTCGATAGATTATCTAATTTGGATAAACTTCAAAAAGTTGCCTTAATCTATAATAGTGAGGAACGGTTGAAAATCTTAGAAATTTTAAGAGAACATCCAATTTCAAAAAAAGAATTAAAGAAGATCTTAGAGAAAATGTCTGCCACTGTTAATGTAGATATACTTCTTCAACCTTTTCTGGAATTAAATATAATCCGACGAGACTGGATCAAAGGGGAAAAAGATAAAAAGACAGGTGCTATTAAACATCAAGGTGAATATCTATTCTTAGTTAAGGATATTATCATTGCTCGAATCCCTAATGAAAACTTATTAAATCATTTCAAAGAAACCAAAAATGAGTTGTATCCATTTTATAGGCAAAGAGTAATAGATTATTTTTCTAACTATAATCCTTACACACAATCTGTAGAAGAAACAAAAAAATTAGCCTCTATCCTTTTATCCCCAGATGCGTATGATTTCTTCATCTTGATGAGGCACAATCATTACCCAATGGACAAAATCCCCAAGATCTTTTCAGAGTTCGCAGTTACTGAAATACTATTAGAGGATTTGAAGAATTTGAACATTATTACTGAGATTACTGATGACAACGATCGAAATTGGATTTGTTTGCTAACTGAGATAAAACCCCTAATAATTTTCCCAGAATACTTACTCCCTAAAATAAGAGCAGCTTATAAGAATGAGGAAGGTGATGGAGATATTACTTATGAAATTGCTAAGAAAGCTCTTAGTCTAATGGAAATAACATATCCCGAAAAAGTGAAATTTTAGTTTTAAAAATAGCGAGATGATATAATAAAATGTATTTATTCAAAGATAAAGATATAATTGAAGTCCCAATTACATGTAAATTTTGCTTAAAAGAAATTAAGTTCCCGATATCATCAAAAGAATATCAAGATGTTAGAAAATTTCCTATAAAGAAAGAAAGCATTCATGGAGATCCTGAACACAAACTGACTGTTTTTATTAATATGAGTTTAGAGATCGAAAATTTTGAAATACAAGACCTAACGGAAAAAGAAGAAGAAGTAGCTTATTCAGAAGAATTGATGAAACAAGTTCTGGGTGATATCGAATTATCAGATGAAGAGATTGAATTATATTTTCGATCTTCAGGACGAGAAACCGTATCTCTTGGCGAAATTTCAATTTTAATTGGTAAAACTAAAGAGGACTGCAAAAAGATTGTCGATAAATTTATCGAAAAATGATTATTTAAATAAATTATTGGTGCTACACCTCATTATGCGGCATTACCACCATATGCTGCTTTAGTTTCTCAGTTAAAAAACTTCTACACTTATATAT
>JAHQWI010000199.1 GCA_029856085.1 Promethearchaeia archaeon
GGGGAATATTCAATAATAGTGACTTTAGATAAGCTTAATTATGAACATCGAATTGCTATAATTTCTTTAGTAATCAAGGAGAGGGAATTTCAAGTTGATTTACCAACAGACCGATTTAAAGGAAGTAAAATAGAAATAGAATCAGGAGCATCATTAGAATTTACATTAACACTTTCGGATCGATATAATGATTCAGCGCCAGTTATAGGAGCAAATGTATCTATCGCCTTTAAGGGTACTACTTATTATTTTGAAGATAATGAAGATGGAACATATACTTTAGTAAATTTTCCTAAAATCGCTGATGCTTTCTTTCTCCCTGAAACATTTACTGTGACACTTAAAGTTGAAAAGCAATATTTCTCTACTAATTCAACATCAATAACAATTGTAGTTAACATGCATGAAACATTCGGTTTCCCAACCTTTTATCTCTTAATGATTATTGGAGCTATTGTTGCTGTGACAGCAAGTTTGGCTATTTATCGAACAGTTCAACAAGCTAGAATCCCTACATTTGTTAAGAAAGCGAAGAAAATGAAGAAAAACATTAAAGGCAAAAAAAATATCTCAGAATCACTCCTATATCCTTCAAAGGAAGAATATGTGGTAAAACGATTAGGAGACAGATGGGAAATGCTTGGATTATCATTACAGAAAGTTTTAGGTATAGAGGGTAAGAAAAAGAAAACTTTACCAGAACCGACAGGGGAATTTAAAGACCTTAAAGGAGGTGTAGAATAAATGCCAATTGGATTAGTTATAATGAGATGGGATGACAGGGCAGGTACTGAAATATTATCTAAATACCCAGAAGAAATTGTATTAACTGAGAAAACACTTATGCAAGTTTATAGCACCCATGAATATAGCGGAGAATCAGGGATGATTAGTTTAATGATTGGTTCATTAAATATTGCATCATACTACACTGGACCAGAGAAAAACTTCTACATTCTTCTGCTCTTGAATCTTGATGATGATCCAGACGCATACGAAGAGGGTTTAATAGATATTTCTAGAATTATCCTAACAAATTTGGAAGATGATGCATTTCTACAAATGATTCCTACACTATTTCGACGATTATCAGTGTATCCCACTTTAAGTACTGAACAACGACTTGCGCTCACATATCAAGATGAAATAAAACGTATGATAATTAAGCGTTTAAGGGATGAAGGTGTAGTCTCTAAATCAGAACTGATGATTTGGCTAAAAGATAGATATAAACAAGGATTTGTTGATGTCGAGGGTGTTTTAATGGAACTCATTAAACGTGAGATAGTCAAAGAAGCATCAGTAAAAGGTATGCCTTCTGAACTAATTTTCTTGATTAAAGACATTGTACTTATGCGCGTGCCACCAGTTATGATTTTAGGAGATCCCGCAGATCGAGGTCTACCTTCTCAACTTGTTGAAAATTATAAAACTGATGTTCGAACATATTTTCAAAATTATCAACCAACAGAAGGAGATAATCTCAGGATATTAGATGTTCTTACTAATCCACAAGTTTATGAAACTTTACGATTATTAAGAACTGCCGTTGTTACTAAGAATGATCTAGAGAAACTTAGAAAGAAAGGGGTAGAAGACCTAGATGATGTGTTAAAGATGCTTTGGGATACTCAATTAGTACAAGTCTTCCAAGATGAAAGAGGCAATGAATATTATGCACTTCTTTCTGATTTTCATCTAGATCTAATGTTTCCAAAATACCTAATGAATGTTATTAAAACTGTTTATGAACAAAAGTCAAAAGCTGATCAAGTTTTAATTGAATACTTGACTGTACTTGAAAACACGTATACAAATTTAAAAGCAACACAAAAAGCAGAAGCTAAAGTGAAAGATTAATTAAATTTTAAAATTTTCTTATTTTTTATTTTTTTCTTGTATAATATCAAAATATTTTTGAGTTGATTAGTATTAATCTCAATTAGAACAATCAATAAAATAATTATGTGAAATTAAAATGGATAAAAACTTTCCTAGCTGTGAAAAATATTTGGATACTCCAGAAGCCATTGGCTTAGACGGTATAGATTTAGAAAAATACATTATCGCAAGTTATATTATAAAACGCCCTAAGGGACAAAATGTTAATTATCTCTCTAGATTCGCGGCTATCGAACAATCAACAGGAACATGGGTTCGAGTTCCTGCCGAGACAGAAGAAGTTAGAAAGCATCATGTAGCAAGAGTACTTGGAGTATATGAACTGCCTCACATAGAATATGTGGTGCCTAAAGATATTAAGGAACGAATTTATTTTGTACAAATCGGGTTTCCTATTATAAATATTAAAGGAATGGGAATACCAATGCTTTTTACAACAGTTATTGGAAATATTAGCATTACACATGGATTAAAATTAGTAGATCTGGCTTTCCCTAAAGCATGGTTAGAAGATTTTAAAGGACCTAAGTTTGGGATCGATGGTTTACGAAAATTAATGAATGTACCAGAACGTCCTCTTTTAAACAATATGGTAAAGCCTTGTACAGGGCATACAGCAGATGTTGCGGCAGATCTAGTATACAAAGCTGCCGTTGGTGGTTGTGATGTGGTAAAAGATGATGAATTAATATCAAACCCTTCTTTTAATAGATTAGAAGAAAGAATTGTAAAAGTTATGGAAGCTGTTGATAAAGCAGACTCAGAAAAAGGAGAAAAAACTTTATACACTATAAATATTACAACAAAATTCCCAGAAATGTTCGAATATGCCGATAAAATGATAGAATTAGGAGCCAATGCCTTAATGATAAACTACTTAACTACTGGATTTGAAGCTCTAAGACAAATAGCCGAAGACCCATCAATAAAAGTTCCGATTTTAGGGCATATGGATTTTGGAGGGACTTTCTTTGGGGGAATGTGGACAGGAATGACTAGTATGCTAACTTTTGCAAAATTACCACGAATTTGTGGTGCTGATACCGTTGTAATTCCTGCACCTTATGGAAAAGCCGAGATATTAGATGAGAGATATGAGCAGAATCTTAAAGCCCTTCGATTTCCATTTCAACATATCAAACCAACATTACCAATGCCCAGTGGAGGAATTACACCAGGAATGGTTGAAAAATGTATGAAAGAAGCCGGTAATGACATTTTAATTGGTAGTGGTGGTGGTATTCATAGTCATCCTGATGGTCCAACATCTGGCGCTAAAGCATTTAGACAAGCAATTGATGCTGTTATGCAAGGAAAAAATGTAAAACAAGTTGCTAAAGAACAAAAAGAATTAGGGATCGCACTTGGAGTATGGGGTAGTGGTAAAACCGCCTTAATAGAAGATTAAATTTTTTTTATTTTTATTCTAATTTTATGTAAGAATCTTTTAAAAGAACTCGAGTTTGTGGAGGAAAATCATTAGGTTTAATGTTATTAATGATGTCATTCCCCCTTAAATCCAAATAGATTAGATTAGGTAAATTTTTTAAATAGTTTAAGTTTACTTCTGCGCTTAATTTGTTATTATTTAGTATTAAATGAGTTAATTCTTGAAAATGAATTAAATCCTTAATATTTTTAATTTGATTATTTGATAGATCAATATGTTTTATATTATTTAAGTGAGTTAAACCAGGAATTTCTGAAAGATCATTAATGTTGTTTTTCCATCTCCACGGAGTTCCTTTTACTTCATATTCTAGGTAATCTGACAAATCTAATTTTTCTATTAATCCATTTCGTGAATTTATTTCATAATAAACATTATAATAGTGCTTAAATAAATTGGAAATTGTAAAATAATTTATTAAAATTTGTGTTAGCTCATTTTGGGTGAATTCTTTATAATCTTTTGCCTTTAGCAATTTTTTCAAAACTTTCTTAAATTTTTTATTTTCGATTTTTCTTGTTTTATTCAAGTATTTTGTCTTGATAATTTTCCTAATCTCATTAAATAATACTAATTTGGTTTCTTTATTATCTAATTTCCCCAATAATCTTATTATTTCAATTAAAGAATTATAATCTTTTTCGTGATTAACTGCCCAAATCAAAAGAGATAAACCTTTATGTAAAAATTTTTCTCCAATACATTTTATTGCGATATATCTTATTTTTTCACTTTCATCTGAAACTAGTAGGCTTTCTAGAATCTTGAATAACTTATCGTTTAAAAGGTGAATTTTCATTAATTTTTTAACAGCTTTTATTCTAATATCTTCGTCATTATTATTTTCAATTAGAGCAGTTAATAATTCAAAAGCAGTTAATTTGTCTATTCTATTATTTTCAAATTCTTCCCAAACTTTTTCAGGGTTTAAAATCATTATGATATCTAAAAAGAAAATTTTATTATGTTCTTAAGCAAACGTAAATGGTGGGAATTTTCTTCTTTTTTCTAAGTCTTCTTCTAAACTTAATTTTAATACATTAAATGGTTTTAAATTCCCAGAAAAAGTTGATTGGGTTACTTTACTAATTTTAGGATCTAATATTTCTTCAACTTGATCAATTTTTCCTAAGTTCCCTTCAGAAAGTAATGAAAGGAAGTAATCATTTTGATATTTTTTAAATGTTAAAAATCTATATTTTTGAAATCCGAGTTTTACAGATATCCAGCGAGGGAATGCCCCAGTGTTTCCTTGAGTGTTTGCGGCAATGGCTTCGATTCTTGCTGTTAACATTGATTCTTTCATCTCTTTCTCCTCCTCTGGACTATCTACTTCTAT
The DNA here is from genome assembly GCA_029856085.1 of Promethearchaeia archaeon. Classification (GTDB taxonomy): domain Archaea; phylum Asgardarchaeota; class Lokiarchaeia; order Sigyniarchaeales; family SOKP01; genus Loki-b32. Next base: position 4,692 of record JAHQWI010000199.1, read on the forward strand.
TTGTAGTTCAACATTTAAATCATCTCCTATTAATAATGAAACAACTCCAATTGACATAGAAGATAAACCTAAATAGTCAATTCGAATAGTGTTTTCAACGTACGGTATTTCTTGATCTGAAAATACTTCTTGTAATTTAAGATATTCAGTAAGAATAAATTTTGTGCGTCGTTTGAATTCTTTTTCAATTTGGCGTGATTCTAATTTATCTAGGCTATTAACATCTTTACCCCTTACTAATTCAGAGAAATTATTCGACATTTGCTCAAGAAGCCATTTTCCTTTTTTATCCGGGAATTTACCATAGACTATATAGATGATATCATTTTTAACATAGAATTGGCATTTTTCTTCGATATTTTGTTCTATAGAAATTAGAAGCATTTGATCAAGGACTCCACCTAACACACCTGTAGCTATAAAATCTAAATTATTTGTTAATTCTAGTAAGTATCTTAAATTATTATTACTACAATATAACTGAGTCCTATCAATCGAGGTGATTCCAAGTAATTTTACATATTCACCTTTCTTCAATTGGATTTTCTCACTCTCTAAAGAGATATCTAAAGATTTTTCTTTTATTTTTACTTTACCTCGCAATTTTGAAGATAATGTAGTGGTTTTAGTCTCAAACTGTTTAGGTTGAACTTTCTCTTTCTTTTCGGCTGTTATATCATGTAAGATGGCTAAAAATCTACCACATTTAGGGCATAGTTGATCTTTAGGGAAAGGTTTTGAAATTTTGTATCCACAAAACTGACATTCAACCTTAGTTATTGCTTTATCTGAAGGAAATACAGTACTGGGTATTTTTACCAACTCGCCTAAATTTTGGTATTAATAAAATTATTAAATTAAAATTTTAAATATTTTAGTTTTTATTCGCTATAAATATTTGTCTGCAATCTTCTGAAAAGCGTCAATAAACTTATTATTATCTACTTCCATACCAACTGTTAGCCGAATATAGTTGTAGAGACCAGGTTTGCTAAAGTGTCTAACAAGTATTTTCATCTCTTTTAAATCCCACACAAATTTTAGGGTTTTAGATTTGTCTTCAAATTTTATAAAAATAAAATTAGAATCCGAAGGTAAAACGCTAATTCCATTAAATTTATTTAATTCCTCAGTTAACCTATTTCTTTCCTCTATGATTTTTTTGTTTCTTTCAAAAATTTTATCACTATGCTTAATACATGATAGAGCGGCAATTTGTCCTAGATAGTTTGTATTATATGGTAATTTAACTCTATTCATTTCTTTTATAATCTCGGGATCAGCCAACGCGAAACCCATTCTCAACGCGGCAATTGAAAAGCTTTTGGAAAATGATCGATTTACAATCAAATTCTTTACTTTTTTTAATAAGGGAAGGCTTGTTTGGGTTGAAAAATCTCCATAAGCCTCATCAACAACTACAACGCCAGGGAAGCTTCCACACAATTTTAAAATTGTTGCATTACCAAATGATTTTCCATTAGGATTATTTGGCGAATTAATAAACATGAGTTTACCCTTTGCGTTAAATGCTGAATCTGGTATAGAAAAATCATCGTTTAATTGAATTTCTGTAATTTTAGCGTTATATAGTGTGGCTAATACTTTGTATAATCCATAAGATGGATAGAAAATAACTATTTCATCCCCGGGGTCAATAAACATTTTAAAAATTACATCAAATATTTCATCAGAACCGTTTCCAATAAATATTGAATTCCTATTCGTCAATGTATCTTTATCTCGTAATAACACATTTAGAATTTCTTTGCGTAATTCAAAGGAAGTAGGGTCAGGGTAAAGTCTGATCTTTTCATTAACGGCATTTTTTATATCATTTAATATTTCGGGAATTGGTGGAAAGGGATTTTCATTAGTATTTAATTTCAGCCAGCCTGGTGAACTAGGCTGCTCACCAGGTTCATAAGCAGAATAACTTTTTAGGTTTCCTCTCAACAATTCATTTAATTCCATTTTCCTACAAAATTAATAATTTATATATTTACTTAATTAAATTTAATAAATAAAAGAGTATTAAATCCTTTTAAAAATTATATCTAAAAATTATTTTCGAAAACTGTCCGTAATGATACGACTTTATCAATTGTTTCTGTATTATGAAACAAATTCTACTCCAACTAAAAAAATTAATGTATTGTTCTTGGTATTGGGGAATTTTTCCCCAACTCAGATATTAACTCTCTCTCTGACAAATACTATAGGTTATGTATTAGAAGGTCTTAAAATACGTGTTGTTACTGTCGAGGAACTCTTTGAGAAAAGACCTTGGATTACGAATATTAAGGAATTATTCCCATTCGAAACAATTGAAATAGGATACCCTTTAGAAATAAAGGAAGGTGAACCAATCATAGCAAATATATTAGTTGAAGCATCAACTGAAACTTTTGGCAAGATTTTTTCTAGAACTTTTAAAATCCCACCAGAAGGATAAACAACTAACTAAATTTTTATTAAAAAAGTTAAATGAAAATTAGATTGGGACTTCTTCTCCTGGTTTTCGTCTTTTAAGGAATATAGCTACAATAAGAGTGGTAATCGCAGCTCCAGCAACTATAGAGATAACAATTATAGTAATAATGAAATTGTTCCCGGATACTGAAATTCCTTTTTCCACATTCACACTTTCAGAGGCAAGATTTCCTAAAGTGTCATTAGCATAAAAAGTTATAGTAACATTTCCTTGAGATAAAGCAGACCATGCCGTTTGGTCAATAGTTCCATTAGTAGTGATAGTAAAATTAGTTAAACCCTCATCAAGAGAATACCACATGGAGTCTAAATATTTGTCTATAACTGTAATATTAAAAGTTGGGGCATTATTACCAAACTCCTCTCCAGCAGAAGGCGAATTGATGATGATTAACGGAGCTTCAGCGTCTTTTTCTATGCTAACTTCAGCAGATCCAATATTTCCGGGTATATCGCTCGCATAAAAAGTTATAGTAACATTTCCTTGAGATAGAGCAGACCATGCTATTTGGTCAATGGTCCAATTAGTAGTAATAGTAAAATTAGTTATACCCCCATCTAGAGTATACCATATGGAGTCTAAATTTTTATCTGTAACTGTAATAGTAAAAGCTGGGGCATTTGTCCCAAATACATCATCATTACTAGGTGAATTTATAGTTATTATTGGTGGGCCATCTTCAGCTATAGGTAAAAAATCTTTACTACCTGCTTTACCTGTAATATTATATGGTGTATCTACAATTCCATCTTGTGGGCTTTCATCTGGACCAGTATGATTATCCCAATAATTACCAATATATGAATTATTCCATTTATTTGTAGGTTCATCATCAATAGCATGAATTACATTATTTATGAAAAAATTATGATATGCTAAATTATTATGACTACCACCATCACCTTCATCTATATAGATACCACATCTATTATTTATAGTAAATACATTTTCATAGATGACATTATAATCAGATAGATATAAATCTATTCCATAATAATTGTTATGAAATGTATTTTCATAGATTGTATTATCCATACTATTTGATAAATAAAGACCAGACATGTCATTGTTAATATTATCTTTTATGGTATTATGTGAAATGGTATTATTATGACTGTTTACTATGTGAATTCCATCCTGAGTATTTTCATTTATTGTGTTTCCCGAGATGATATTATCTTCACAATTAGCCCATACAATTATTCCATGCACAGTATTGTTGTTTACACTATTTCCCGAAATCAAGTTATTGTCACTACCATTTAAATGGATTCCCGCATAACCATTGTTAGAACAGTCATTCTGGATTAAGTTTCCGTCAGTAACATTATTTAAATGGATTCCTGCATCAGTTTGAGATGGTCCCGCATTATAAACAATACAACTATTAATTGTAAAATATACTTCAGAATTTTTAATTGAAATACAACTATCTATGTTATTACCGTCTATATCTAAATTTTCAATAATATAAGGATCTAATTCAGTCCCTGAACCACTACACCAAGCTTGACTCACTGCCCAAGACCAATCATTCAAACTGCTAGGAAGATCATCAATAGCAATTGGGCCTTGTTTACTCCATATTGGTAAATAATCTTGGCTCCCCCCCGCGGGAGGAACATCATATGGATCATCTCCAATTCCATCTAAGTCCATATCATATCCACCATAATCATCCCAATAATTTCCTTTAATTGTATTATTCCAATCGTTATTAAAACCATCATCTCTAGCATGCTCCCAACCTAGATTTGTAAAGTAATTATTATAGAAAAGATTATTATCACTATATGTTTCTATTCCGTACCACCCATTATCATGTATGATATTTCCTGTGACTGTAATATTTTCGCAATTTAAATCCACAAGTATTCCACTCCAACTATTATTATATATTTTATTGTTTGCAATAAAAATTTCACTAGTATCCGATAACTCTATACCATCAGAAGAATGATTATGAATATAACTATTGAGAATTTGTCCATTTGTGACATTTTTTAATGAAAGCCCTACAGAAAACAATGGTGAATTTCTAATTGTACAATTATTAATGATAAAATATTTTCTGGAATTTAAAATACTAAAGCAGGCTAATCCCGTTGAAAATTCAAAGGTATGGGCTTCAATGATGTAAGGGGATCCAACAGTTCCTGAACCAGTACACCATAATTGAGTTTCAGCCCATGCCCAATTTGTTAAACTTCCTGGGAGATCGTCAATTACAATACTGTAATAAACTCCTGAAGTTTTTAATAAATTTGAATCATTAATACTCTTGTGTAACGAGGGATGAATGAAGGAGAAAGAAGTAAAATTAAGCGTTATCAAAAGAATAAATCCGATAGTAAATTTAAATTTATTATTTTTTAGTCTCTTATACATATAAAACTCACTAAAATTAGTTGTTAAAAATCAAAATTGCTAATTTTAAAAATAAACATATCGATCTCTTGGTTAAGGACTAAAGCTTGTTCTTCAGATATCCAACCACCTTTCACTAGGCACTCAATTTTCTTTTGTGTTAATTCTAATTTACAAATCACATGAGAAATATGTTCAAGAACACAGCATTTTTTTACACAATCTTTAGATATTAAATATAGGACATACTCTAATTCACCAATAGCACATCTAAGGTAGTGTTTTATTGACATAAATATATAGAAATTATGTTGTATGGCGATGTTATCTACGAATTGAGAAATTTCTACGATTATATCTGCAATTTCTAAAGCCGTCTCAGTTCCTACTATTGCTCCCATTGTAAGGGATAAATGATCCCGTATTTCATGAACTTGAGCCAAAATAAAATCTCTAATTTCTTCAGATATTCTATCGTGTTTAAGTAATACGTATTGGAACATATCAAAAAACTCCAAACTAGCTTTGGCTAACATATCTAATAGGAATGCTTTTGATTCGCATCCATAATTATAGAAGTATAAAGCCCACTCAACTTTGCATTGGGCTCTGTGAATATGATTGATAAGTGGTCTACTATAACAAAAAGGGAGTACATCTTCTATATAATCCTCAAGTTCACTAATTTCCCATAAGATATATTCCATCATTTCATCAGGAGTAACTTCAAAAGTGTCTATAAAGAAGGTTGTTAAAGAATCATTAGGTCTATCATCGTCAGCATCAGTTATTTCAATACGAATTGTATGGTTGCCGTATTCCATTATCCAGTCATTTGAAAAACTAAAGTTGAATACGGTTTCATACAGACTACTGGGTAAATAATTATGAATAAAATCATCATCTACATAAATGGATATATTAGAAATTCCAATATCATCACTATGCCATTCTAATTCATCAAATGCTAAAAATGAAATATTAAGGAAGAAACAATTATCTCTAATTATTACATGTTCAAACCAAGGAGGTAATATATCATCATCAATCACAGTAATAAAGGCATTAATAGTCTTGGAAATATAAGGAGTTGATGCTGTGATAATAAATGTATCGTTACCTAATTCGAATGGTATCATAGTCAAATTGAAATTCTCATATTGACCAGGACTCATCATGAAGGAACTTTGTGTAAGGAAAGTATTAGCAAAATTCACACTAGTATATGATATATCAAAAGGAACCTCAACATTTCCTAAATTAGTAAGATGCAAAGTATAGTTAAAAATATCACTGTCGGTTAATGTTAAATTGGCTTCCTCGACGAAAAAGCTCATTCTATGGTATTCTTGAATATCAAGGATACAATTAAACATCTTTATCAGGTTAGGATCTGCTTCTGAGCTCACTTTAATATTGAAATATATTTCACCTGGAAAAACTATTTTACCCCAAGGAATATAAAATACAATTAACGATGAATTTATCCTCAGAGGGTAAGTACTTAATATTGGTTTGTAAAGATCAAAAAGATCCTGATCTAGATCCATAATTTCCACTGTATATTTATCATATAGATTTCCTGTATTAGTGACATTAATTAAATATGGCAAATAACCTTCACCACCTACATCTAATCCTTCAAGCAAGATTGGATCAAAAGTAACTTCAAAATCTATTAGAGGTACTATTTCATAATCAAGATAAAGATTACTTCTAACAATAGATGCCTCTGCATGTTGAAGTCGTACAATTGTTGTATGATTCCCCGGTGTAAGGGGATTAATTGCTGTTGGCGTAATTAAAGTTCTAATTGTTGCATATTCATCAGGTTCAAGTATAATATTTGAAATTGGTATCCCATCTTTATAAAAACGATAAAACCAAATTTCTTCACTTGAGCCTAAGAGGTTATAGGTTTGGGTGTTTAGAGACCTGCTTTGAATATTAATATCATAAATTAGTGCTTCAGATTGCATAGGGATAATTTCATCAACTATTGGAGAAACACTAATCTCTGGTTGCATTTCCGTCCATTCTCCTGAATACCAAGATCCATCTTTAAGCATACTAATAAATTCTTCTATGGTAGTAGGCATAACAGGCATGTCAAAATATACAGTTTCTTGACTTTCATAGGGTCCTCCCCCAACTGATCCGAAATTTTTACAAATAATCCAAGGAGGATACCAAACAAAAACAATCTTGTTTCCCATATAAAATTCCCATCTTATATCTGTGTTAATCGTTACCTTTGTTACTGGAGATGGTTCATCAAAAGTATCAGTCACCGTTGTTTGTCCTTCCTTATACCATGACAATCTCCCATTAGTTTTCATTTCTATTCTCGCCCCAGGAGAACCTGTCGCTCCTAAATCTAATTGTACTCCTAACCATAGTTCAGTATTTCCCGTATTTTTAATCTTGATATAAAAAGATAAACTATCCCCCACCCTAAAACTTGCATGGTGTTGTAAATTCCAATTATCATAACCTATACTATGTGTTACAATTTCATAATCGGGATTTGCATCTTCAACTCCCATCCATGCATATAACTCACCCCATAAGTCATAACCAAAGAGACTTGCAATCCAATCAGTCAGCGTCGCAATCAAAGAAAGAGCTACTAAAACTAAAGTTGCTGTGTAACGGGGAGAAAAGCTAAAATACCAGAATATATTGCCATTCCACCTCTAAAACTCTCTGCCATACCTGTTTTATATGCTCCTTGATTCACTTGATCAATTCCATATGCTAATCTCAATGCTCCAATAACAACACAAAAAACACCCAATCCTCTACCAGCTGTTCCTAAAACTCCACCGAAATCTTTCAGTTTACCCATAAATTCGAGAAGCAATCCTACAAAAACGCCAACTTCAATTAGTTTAACGGGTATTTGTCCCATAGCTTTATCACCTTCGTAATCTTCAAGATACTTTTTAAAGATATTACCCAGAACTGGTATATCATCATAAAGACCAGTATATTGAATTAAAGTCTCATTAGAGTGACCAGATAAGGAAATACTCATGATTGGAAAATTCCAAGAAATAGCTAATTGTCCTCCACTATCACTCTTTTTTAAATTGTCTTTTTCTTTAAAATCAAACTGAAATATCCATAGATTTTCATCCTCTCTTATACCCTCAAAATGATATATTTCATCACAAGCTGACGCAGCATATTTATATTTCGAAAATTGAATAGTATATCTTACGGTTTCAACACTCTTGTTCTTATAACCATAAACAAATTGTTTAATAAATTCGATATTCTTATCTCTTATAAGTTGGGCGGTAATTATTCCTACAAATGACATTTCAGGACGAGAATATAACTGGTTAATTTCATTATCAGTATATAACTTTGCAGGATTATATCCAAATTCGTCAATTATTGATTCAAAACTATACGTAAGCGAATATCCATAAGTGAGATAAATAAAATTCGTTTCTTCAATTTCTAAATTTTTCTGAGTTAATATAGAATCACGTAAATTATCTCTTGTACTATTTAAATCACTTATATCTAGGCATGAATTGGAATAAAGTTCTAAAGATGATATATCGTTTGGATCATAACTCATACTAGCAACTTGAAGATAAGCTGCTAGTTCAGCATTCATTCCTGTTTTACGGTAATCACTTCCATCCTCCACTAGTCCTAATACTATATTTGTTTGTTTACTTTCTGTAATTGAAACTCCTTGAACTGTATAACTTAAATCATCATTATTATAAATATGTAATAGCTTAGACTCTTTTGTTATAGTATCATACTCAAAAATAAGCCATACTAATCGGAATTTCACTTTTATTTGCCTATCATTCTTCGCTAGATTATTAGATTTGTAGGTTAGCATTCGAGCCCAGCTGTAATCTTTCTCTTTGGCATAACTATGTAGAGGAATTAAGTTAATTAGACCTGAGGATCCATTATCTATTGAAAAACTATTATCTGGTAAATAATCTCCATTCTCACTTAAACTATAAATCCGTAAGCCAGGTAAGATTGATAGTTTATTTTCATGATAGTCAAATATTTCTGTATAATCATTTTCAGTTGGTTTAATTTGAATATTAATGCCTATTTCTGAATTACTATCGCAAACAGGTAAATTGAATGTGGAATTTCCATATATATTTGTGCAATCAATTGCAGTAAAAGGCATTACATCGCTTCCATCCATTATACCATCATTGTCAACGTCTGGTATTAGTTCATAAGGGCTTTCCTCATAGTCATCAATTAACCCATCCCCATCAGAATCAAGTTTAAAATAAGAACTTAAATCGATAAGCTGCCTATTGCCAATAGAAAATGTGATATTAAATGTGGAAGGTGTAGTAGTATTATCATGGGAAACTCTTAATTTTATTTCATAGATATATTCCTTGGCAGAATTAGCAATAGTAAATTGGCCTTCTGATGTAATAGATTCAATAAGTACTTCACCATTCACTTGAATCTCTTGTAATGCATCATGGTTCCCTAGAGAATTGACGTTCATAATTAATTCGCTTTCAGAAAGACTTGAAGGGATGAAGATCCAGATTTTTCCTCCCACTTCTAGGTTTTTCGAATATTGACGGTCTATAGAATAATTACTACTTAAAGATCTCCATACTAACC
>JAHQWI010000200.1 GCA_029856085.1 Promethearchaeia archaeon
TTTTCTTCATAAAAGGGATCAATAAAACTCGTTTTTAAAAAATATTGATTAACCCTTTTTCTCATATTGATTGCTTTGCCAATATATATTATAGAATCCTCTTTATCTGCGAATAGATAAACTCCGGGTTCATTTGGTAAACTCTTTCTCTGCAGTTCTAAATCCTTCATATAAGGGAAAAAATTCTATAATATCATTCTATTAAATTATCTATATTCAAGTAGAATGTACTGTTATTAAATAGTAAGAGAGGGTAAATTTAATTTGTTGTTATAAAATTGAAATAATTTCCTTATAGAGCCGATATTATGCTATAATTAGATCTTAATTATAATTTTAGTATTTCCTAATTAAAAATTTATAAAAAGGTAATTATACTTAATATGTAATTTTTCTTACAGAAAGAAAATTAGTTAAAAATTATGGTAAACATTAGAATTTGTCCAAAATGTAAAGAACCATCATTAAAAAGTGCTGTTAATGTCTCAGGGTGGTTAGCACCTAACTTGATGGAGTGCACTAAATGCGGTTATATAGGATATTTTTATATTGAGATTGATCCTGAGGATTTTCAATTAGATCAGGAAGATCCTACTGACGATAAATAAGAAACTGAAGAATATTAAATTTTTTAAATTATTATTTCTATAATCCTTAAAGAATAAAATAAAATGTGTTTAAAAATGGAGCAATTATTAATAGATGCTGAAAGAATTAAGTCTTTAGAAATTCAAGGAGCGACAAATATAGCTATTAACGCGATTCAATTTTTAAGTGATTTTGCGAAAAGATTAAAATCTGACAATCTTGAGAAGTGTTTTGAAAATCTGTACAAAGCAGTAGACATCCTAATTGATACAAGACCTACAGAACCTGCTATGAAAAACGGTTTGAAATTTATTATGAGTAAATTAGAAAAAGAAAAAGAAAGTTGTTATGCAGAATTTATTTCAGATGTAATAGAAAAATACAAAAACCAATATTATAATATGCTTCAAACTGCAAAGAAAAGAATTGCTATAATAGGTGCTCGACGAATTCCTGATGTAGATAAAAAAATTTATGTGATGACTCATTGTCACTCAAGTTTAGTTACAGCTATTCTCTTAGAAGCTAAAAGTCAAAATAAGAACTTCAAGGTAATTAATACAGAAACACAACCAAGATTACAAGGTAGGAAAACAGCAAACAAGTTAGTAGATGCGGGTATAGAAGTCACTCATGTTGTTGATAGTGCTATGAGGTGGGCGGTAAGACATTTTGAAGTAAATTTAATTATAATTGGAGCGGATAGTATAACAAGTGAGGGAACTATAATCAATAAAATAGGCTCAAGGTTACTAGCATTAGTAGCCCATGAGGAACATGTTCCTTTTTATGTCGCTTCTCCACTATTAAAATACAATCCAGAAACAAATCTTGGAATTTTAGAAACCATCGAAATGAGAGATCCAAAGGAGGTATGGGAAAAACCTCCTGAAGGAATTGAAGTTTTAAATCCTGCTTTCGAAACTGTATCTCGACGATATATAGATGGATTAATCACTGAAGCAGGAATTTTTGCTTCGAGTCATGTACCAAATTATTTTGAAAAATGGTATCCAGAAATGGTATAATAATTACTTAAATATATTTAACCCCATTTTTCAAGAGCTCTAGCTAATTCAATATGATCTTTAGCATACTCTATTAAGTCATAACCTTCTAGTACAGAGGATATTGATTGTCTTATAGCACGAGCTCCAGCTTCAGTTCCATCAGGATGACCATGACATCCCCCACCAAATTGATAAACCATATCTTTTCCTAATATTTCCACTAACTCTGGAATATGCAGCGGACTTAAGCCCCCGGAAGCAACAGGTAATGCTGGTTTAACACTATACCAATCTTGATCAAGCATCGTTAAATTATTGCCCACAATTTTTTGTTCTGTAATAGTTTTATTGATTTCTACAACTTCTTGCCGTCCTCCTTCCATCTTTCCAACAACCGTTCCAGTATGTAATTGATCCATTCCTATTAATCTCATTAATTTAGCTAAAGCTAACATCGTCATTCCATGTTTTTTATTTCTAGTAATAGCCGCATGCATTGCCCTATGTGCATGTATCACTACGTTCTTATCATTTAGATATTCTCTAATTTCTTGGAGAGCTGAAAAACCGACAGTTAAAATATCTAACATAATATATTCTCCACCATGTTCAATAACAAAATCAGCTCTTTTTTTCATTGTAGTTAATGGTGCTGTTATATTGGGCATATAGATCTTCTTTTCTCCGGTCTCGTTTTCTACATTATCTCGAATTTTTAGAGTTTCTTCAATTCTTTTCTCGAACTTATTAAAAGACATACTTGTTAAGTTTTCATCATCTTTAACAATATCTAAACCTCCGCTCCAAGCTTGACCACATACATTTGCATGTTCAATTTCATTTAAACCAACCTTTGGTTTAACAATTGTTCCAAGGAGAGGCCGTTTTTCTATTTTTGTTAATTTTCTAATTCCCTCAATACCAAATTTTGGTCCTTTATAGGCAGAAACTATACTTTTAGGAAAAGATATATCTAACAATCTTAGATGCTTTAGTACTTTCATTCCAAATATATTTCCTGCTATGGCACTTAAAATTTGTGGTAAGTTATCTGCTTCAAATAGCTCCTTTGTGTAAGCAATTTTTACTACATTGTTGTCTGCATCAATGTAAAATGCTGATGGCTTAAGTCGTTTAGCAATATCTGCAGATAAAGTGGCAATTTCAGTCCATGTTCCAATTGAGCTTTCTTTAGCAATTTCTTCGCATGCTTGCTCTAAGTCTTTGCATTCAGATGATTTTTCTACATAATACATAGCGATAAGGTCATCATTATTAGGTTTATAGTCTAAATTTACATAGTTCACCAATTTATTTCACCACTAGACATTTGAAATTTAATTTATTATGACAAAATCGAAATTAGTATAATGAATTATAATATTAAAAGCATAAAAAATTAATAATATTTTTAATTATATTACAGAGTGATTTAATGATGAGTGAAGATGAAAGTAAAACAATTACTATAAATGTCAAGGATTTAAGTTTTAAAAGCGATCAACACGTAGAGGATTTGGTAAGATTTTTAGCAGAAGCACTTCCAAAAATCAACCTCAACCGTGATGGGAATGAGATTACAATCTCAATGCCAGTAAAATTGTCTAAAAGAGCTTTAAAGCTTAGAATTAAAAAATTCTTATATAAAAAGGGATTAAATAAGGATTTCAGACCAATTTCATTAAAATCAAGTGATAAAGAAGGATATACAGTAAAGGAAAAGAAAATTATTGAGTTAAGCTATTACTAATTCTTTCTTACTAAATATTATTATAAAAATAATAATTATATTTAGTTGTGTCTGTGAAAAAGACCAACCTCATATTATCCATCGAATCAATAGATGACTTGATGAGATGTATTAATTTAGCAAGCTTGTTGGAGGTAGCGGGTTGGCCTAAACCTGGGAATGTACATCGAACCAAAGATTTTGATGATACGAGATTTGAACATTTCTTAGGGGGAATAGCTGCTATTCAACCAACTTTTAGAAAATTTTGCGAAAAAATATATCAATTATCATTTAACGATGATAAAAACTATAGATTTATAGAATTAGGGTTTTTCTTTAATGACGCCGCAGAACAGATGATAAAATGGCAAAGTGGGGGAAATGTTTTGCTTGGACACATTTTAATATTAGCTCCTCTTACTGCAGCGGCTATAATATGTCTAAAAACTAATAAAAATAAATTTTCCGATTTTAAATATTATTTAAATAAAATTATTGATGAAGCCACGGTAGATGATACAATTCATCTCTACAAAGCTATAAGAATATCTAATCCTGGAAGTTTAGGAAAGATCAAGAAGTATGATATCAATGATGAAAATTCACTTAGAGATATTAGTGTAGACAAAATAAACTTAAAAAAAATTTTTAACCTATCCAAAGAATATGATTTAATTAGCTCTGAATATTCAACAGGATTCAGTATTATATTAAACGAGGGATTGCCTTACTTACTTAAAACTTTTAATCGATTTGGTGATCCAAATATAGCAACTGTAAATACTTTCTTAAAAATTCTTTCAGAGCATCCTGATACACTCATAATAAGAAAATCAGGAATAGAATCTGCACTTTATGTATCAAATTCTGCATCTAAAATATTACAAAATGGAGGAATTTCATCTGAAGAAGGTTTAGAACTAACTATTAAATTAGATAGAGAGCTGCAAGAGAAAAAAGGGAAATCAAATCCCGGTACTACTGCAGATCTTATTGCTGGAGTTATTTTTTGTGCATTGATCTTTGGACTAAGGTTATAGATTCAAAAAAATTATTTGGTAGAATTAATTTATTTTATCTAGTTCTAAATCATATCTAGAAGGATCAAAACTTAATGGAGTTCTGTAATGAGTGCGGAGGCATGATGCTCCCCTCTAATGTAAACGGAAAAAAAGTATTTAAGTGTAAATGCGGAGCAATAAAAGATTTTTCTGAAGAAAAGTCGGGAGCATATAAATTAACTAAGAAAATTGAACACCCTGTCAGAAATGAGGTTATTAGCTTAACTGAAGTTATGAATTGGAAAGATGAATATTTAAGAAGTACTATTAAGGATTTTAAATGTCCTAGTTGCGGATATACAAAAGCACATCTGGAAACAAGGCAGACCCGGAGTGCTGATGAAGGAATGACTCATTTTATAACCTGTCTAAAATGTGGTCGCCATATAAAAATAGGGAGTTAGTAATAAAGACTCTTAATCAAATAACTTGTTAATTAGTAATTGCTTTTTCTGTTTTTCTGGAAAATTTAATTTTACAATCTTATTTGTACTTTTCAATCCTGATACTATCTTAATTTGATTTAACGTGATTTCTAGCTTAGTCTTTAGTAAATTTATTAGTTCTTTATTTGCTTTATTTTTAATTGCCTTAGATCTAATATAAACCGTAAGAAATTTATCATTTTCAATTAAACCTTGCCTTTTCGAATTTGGTTTAACATTGATACGGAGAATGAAAGTATGATCATCCATTTTTTCGAGGAATCTCATTATTTATTAAACAGAATAAATTTTTATATAAATATTAAATAAACTCATCAATTCTAGTTTTTAGTCGATCATAAGAAGGTTTTGATAACCTAATACCTCCAGCAAGCTTATGTCCCCCGCCTACACCACCTAATTCATTTTTTATTTTAGAAATGATTTTGTTTACCCCATTTTCATTATTATTTTCAAGAAATTTTCTTGAACATCGAATACTTAATTTAATTGTCCCAGATTTCATTTCTAAACCACCTAGAAATAAAATTTTATAAGGATTAACAAGTTCATTAACTGCACTGAAACTAGCCGTATCTGACCAGTTGCTAGGAGGTATTTTTCCTTTAACTTCTATAAAAATTGCTTTTTCTGTTTCAGAAGTAGGTAATTCATTAGAAACAGTTTTCAAATTATTTACCAAATTATTAATGTAATCCATATATAAATTCTTGGCATAACGAGTAATTGTTTTTAATTGTGTAATTGATATAGCTGCGCTAATGTTTTTAAAACATAAGATATTCAATAAGAGAGCGTGTTCAAATGCAAATTTAAGCAATCCTACTTTGTGTGGTAATAATGCATAATGACCATAGCAATCTATATTCACTTTTTGTTGAATTGCGTAAATTTCATCCTTATTTAGATCAACAACTTTAGTCGTTGGATTTATTTGTATTGAGTTTAGAACAGATTTAATTTTGTTGTCAGATTCACCCCCAATTCCATTAATATAAGGTAAAATACTGTATTTTAAACTGTTTTTGATGGAATCATGCATATTTCCAAATAAGGTAAGCCCTTCTTTATCCTCAACAAGTTCTTCGCGTATTAGTTCTTCGTATACTTCTCGATTAAATGATTGAAGCTTATCCATTGACTTTAAAGAATCTCCAGCAATTCCTATTATTGTGAGCCATCCCTGCTTTATTATCGAGGGTTTTATTTGTTTAGCGAACATATAAGCAAGAGTTGCTCCAGAGATATGTTCAAGACCATCATAACCATGAATTGTAGGATTTACAAAAAACAAGTTTTCAGGTATATCACTAATTCTGATATCATCTTCCACTTCATGATGATCAAGAATATAAAAATGTTCTTTTCTATTTCTTATAATAGGAATTAATTCTGCTAAATTAGAACCTAGATCAGTAAAAATAAATGCAGTTTTTTCACTTTGTCTTTTAGATAAAATTCCATTTAAATAATTTTCCCAAGAAACAGATCTATTATATATAAAGTAATCATAATCTATTTTTAGTTGATATAATAAATTCTGGATAATATGTAAGCTACTAATACCATCAGCATCATTATGAGAAATGGCTATAATTTTTGGATATGAATGATCAACAAAGTGATCTACGGCATTATTAAAATCTTCCAAAAATTTTACTTTATCTGGTTTCTTGGTCATTTATATCAATTAATTATTAAAATACAAGAAGTTTTAAAATATTTACTTATCATTAAGTAAATTATTAGATAATCATAAATCAAAAAATCCTAAATTATGAATGTTCTATTAGATAAATCTTCTATATTTTTATTTTGAGCAAATTCTGATAAATTTCAAATAAATTCTACAATTATAAATATTCCGATTTGATTTTTGCTTTTTTCCAGAAATCAAGGTAAAAATTAAAATCTAAGGAAAAATTTTTTAATTTGTTTTAAATTTCTGTCTTTAAGGTTTCACAAATAAAAGCACAATCATGTCGAATAAAACTCGGAATAATACCATATTCTCTAAAAAGACTTTTCTTCTTATTTTGATGATTATAGCAATATTTATTCCAGTAATATTTGCAAGTTCTAAAATTTTTCCCAATATCGGTTTAAATAAGAATTTTCTTCAAGAAAATGTCCTTAATATGAATGAATTTACAAAAGACAATTACACTGAAATACGAACAACAGCTAACCATGGATTAGGAAATATAACAGTAGATGACATTAGTTTTGCCTATCTTGAACTTGGTGTTTTTAATGAAAATATTAATCATCCACTTATTATCGAAGATATCTTAAATAATAATTTAGAGATTAATGTCTCACACATGGAATTTATTGAAACTACAAGTCCAGCCATAATAGACAATTTAGAAGATGAAATTAGCGATAAAGAAACTGTCACTATCAAATTAAATGAAACTGTACACGTAGGATATAATAATTCAGAAGCAAGATATTTGATCTATCACTCCCGTTATGTACTAGCAAGTTTATTAGAAGTTTATGTCAATAACGGCTCTATCATAACCGAACTAACAGAAGGAGTCGATTTTACAATGGATGATAATAATTTTCTGGTATTTTATTATGAGGATTACTTTAATGTAGGTCCCAATTTTAATTTTACTATGTACCTCATATGGGAATATGATTTAATTATTGGAGGTTGGACAATAGAGCAAAAAGAAGATGAAATTTTGGAGATAACTGAAGTAGAGCAAGAACTTACACCAGAATTTCATTATAAATTCTTTCTACTCGGGTGGAGATATGATGATATGGATTTAGATTTTGATAGTAAAGTATTGATTACTTCTTGGGAGGTTGCATTAACGGTTAACCCATTAGATAAGGAGGAATTTAATGACCATGAATTGATGTTAAATGGAATTGAGGTGAATATTGTTGAACATTTAAATTCTGATAAGTCATTGCAAATAAAACTTTCTGATCAATTTACTCCAGCTTCAAGTTATTTTTCGCTGAATTTTACTAGTACTTTTAGGTTAAAATTTGAGGAACCAGTTGGAAAGTCATGGGCTATCGACAGGCTTGTATCTCAGCGAGAAATAAGAGAAAGAATTTATTTTTGCAATTTAATATCAGGACCAAGACATATTTACTTAGAAAATGTAGAATTTTATGAACCGAGTATTTATCTTGAAGAAGTAATAAATACATCCTCATTATTCAATAGAGATGTGTTATTTGTTGATGCTAATAATTCCATTTCTAATCGACTGGGCCTGAACGTAACTATACCTTATTTATTTGTAGGAGAAACTTGTCCTTTTTCAATTGAATATTTCACATTTCAGAAGTTGAAAATTGTTATTACTGATAATATTAAAATGCCTTTAGTAGGAGCAAAAATTGAAGTCTTTCATTTTGGAGCGATCTATGGGACATATATTTCGAATAAAACTATTCAACCAATTATTCCACTTAAATCGGATGAAAATGGGCAAATTGTATTATATAATGTTCCTCGAGGAAATTATACAATAAGAGTATATTGGGAAGGAAAATTTGTAAAAGAGGCTTCCATTTCGACATTCAACGAGATTTATTATGTATATACTAGTATTATTCACACTCCTCTCTGGATTTTAATCTTTGGAGGAATAAATGGGATTATTCTAATTTTAGGTGCAATATTTTATCTAAAATATAAAAAATTACGATAATTAATTTTGATCGTTATTTTCTGTGATAATATTGACGATTTTATTGGTTTTTTGGAAAAACGTGTAATGGGTGAAATATTTTACGAATTTAAAGAAATTACTAGTAATAGTTTATCCAGTAAAGTAGATATAGAAATTGTACTCCACTTTTTAGCTAAAATCGAAGGTACTATGACCCTGTATGAAACAAAGCAAAATATTACAAAATCAAGCAATTCTGATATCGATAAAGAGGTTGTAAAAACTTTAGAGAAAATATTTAGTAGTGTTGATCCATCATTAAGTCTAATCAAGGGAAAAATACGCGAAATTTTTCTTTCCTATTCATCATAGACTAGTTCTATATATGGATTTTGTATGGTTAAACTCATTTAATTATGGTTTATTTCTTCTCCATATCCTATTAAGCGATAACGTCTATTAATTATACGAGAAATGGCATAAATGAAATCTTTGGGGGGGCATATTGGTGGGGAAAGTTTTATTATAGTAGAGTTTTTTAATATTTTTGTTACAGTTCCTCCAGTCTTTTCTGTGCCAACAACTAATAACAATTTCTCACCATGTTTGAGTGGTTGAACCTTCATTTGAACTTCAGAACCAATCACTCGGTCTAAAAGATGGACGTCTAACTCGACTTCTGTTAATATTTCTGGAAGAGTTCCAGGTCCTCCAACTAGATGTCCAATTAGATGATCACCTTTGGTTAAAGCAGGATCTAATTTTGTACCTAAACCAATTAATCCGCCAGGTTTAGCAGTTTTTAAAAGATTACTTCCTTGACTAATACTTACTACCATCGATTTTATTGGCACGTATTTATCCTTAATACGAATACCAGGTTTAATTTCGATTTGATCTCCAACCTCAATTTTTCCTTTTAATACGGAACCCCCTATTACACCGCCTTTTAAATCGATAATCTCTTTCCCAGGTCGATTGATATCAAATGATCTTGCTATTAAAAATTGAAATGATTTTTCTTCTTTAAACTCTGGAGTCGGGATTATTTCTTCAAAAGCTTTCACAACAAGATGCAAATTCGCCTCAAAAACTGCCGATACAGGTATAATTGGGGCATTCTCAGCAACAGTACCTTTAACAAATTCTTTAATCTGTTGGTAATTCTCTAAAACTTGTTCTCGAGAAACAGCATCAATTTTATTTTGTAATATAATAATATTTTTAATCCCTGCTATGTTTAAAGCAGCTAAATGTTCCCGAGTTTGAGGTTGAGGACATCGTTCGTCAGCAGCTATTAAAAAACATGCCCCATCCATTAATGAGGCACCACTTAACATGGTTGCCATCAAAATCTCGTGACCTGGGGCATCTACAAAAGAAATATTACGCTTAAATTCTAAATTTCCATTGCATTTTGAACATGCAAATCGAGGTTGTCCTTTCGCTCTGTTTTTTTCTGCAAGGTGGGCTGTTGTATATTCATCGCATGTAGGACAATAAAGAATTGTAGCATTGGAATATCCTAATTTTATCGAAATGCCTCTTTCTTGCTCTTCAGAATGTCGATCAGTCCAATCTCCTGTTAAAGATTTAACCAGTGTGGTTTTACCGTGGTCTACATGGCCAACAAGGCCAATATTGCATTCTGCTTGTTGTTTAATTAATTCCTTTTTTATGGATCCTTTTACCTTAGAAACTTGTGTTGGTTTTGGTTTTGGTTTAGATTTTGATACTGTCTTTTCACCAGTTTTTTCTTTTATTGTTGCTGAAGATTTTTTTTTCACACCTATTTCTTCAAAAGCCTTTTTAGCATTTGTAATAATTTTTTCTGCAGTTGCTTTTCCCACGCCTTTTATTTTTAATTTTACTAAATCATCAGGTTCTACAGCAACCAATTTTTCAATTGAATCTATTCCTGCCGCTTTCATTTTTTCTGCGGTTGATTTGCCAATTCCCGAAATATCTTCTAATTCATAGGACATGTTAGTATAAAATTTAGGTATTATAACTGCTGTATAAATATTTCCCTATGAAACATTAAGCAAAGATTTTTTATTAAATTAATCAATAAACCTATTTCTTTTAAAAAAAATTGCTTAAAAAATCTTTTATTTGGTTTGAATTGTTGTTATACCACCAGGTTTTTTTTCGAGCTCTTTGTAAGATATCCTCAATAGGCTATCTACATAGAAAGTAGATAATTTGGTACAAGATTTACAGATGATATAAACTGGAGCAGGATATTGGCTTGGATCTATATCTGCCATTTCAATCTTAAATACAATTTTCGAATTACAATGAGGGCAAAAATTAAACCGTAGAGGCATAATAGTAATAATCCAACAATTTATTTTTATAAATAAATAGATTCTTATTTCTATTTTATTATTTCTAAAATTAAATAAATAATAACAATTTTTATTGATACTATATGGTAGAGTTTTCGTCAAAGAGGTTAGGGTCATTTTCATTTATTTTTATAACAATTACCTTAGTATTGAGTGTTTTCTTTATCAATCCTTACGTACATTTAAAAAATTTGAATTCCTCGGAAATTAGTCTGTCGACTAATGGATATTCTGAAGTTGATTTATCCTTTATACCAGAAATTGATTATTATTCTTTAAATGACTCTTGGTATAACCCCAAAATTGAAATGCTAATTATTTCTCCAAATAAAACCGATTTTATTGATGCTTTAAAACCATTGAGGGATTGGAAAAATGAGAAGGGGGTAAAAACAATTATTTTAAGTAATTGGTCAGCCTACGGGGACGTGGGAGATGATAATGCTACTAGAATCCGAAAAATGATAAAATCTTACTATGAAAGGGAAAATATACAGTGGGTACTATTGGCTGGAGATGCTCAAGACGATTTAATTCCCATTAGAAATGTATATAACCCAGATGTGGTACGTTGGGGTGAGGGAAGAACTGAAAAAGTTGGAGAAGAATATTATAAGCCCACAGATTTCTATTATGCGGATCTTACTGGTAATTGGAATAGTGATGGGGATGGAAACTGGGGAGAGGCGCCTCAAGACAATTCTCTTGGATTAGACGAAATCTCATGGATTCCAGAAGTATATGTTGGAAGGTTTCCCGCAAATAATGCAAATGAGCTTGAAATTATGGTAAATAAGACATTAAAATATGAAACAGGCCCAGAAATTGGAGATTGGGTAAATAGAATGTTATTAGCAGGAGGTATATCCGATTTTCCTGGTGGTAGTGACGCTGATGGGGAATATGAAAGTGTTTTAACAAACTATATAATTCAAAATTATGCGAAATCAGTTGTGAATTACACCCATTTAATCAAGGAAGAAGGAAATCTTACTCGTCCAATCCTTAAGAGTTATTTTGATGAGGGATATTCAACAGTTATTATGGCGGGTCATGGAGATCCCACAAGATATTATATTGACCCCCATAATATTGGATTTACATCTTCAGATGCTAGTTCATGTAATAATACTTACATGCCTTCTTTAGTTTATCTTGACGGTTGTACTATGTCTAGTTATGATATTAATGATGGAAGTATTGGGGAAATCCTAATAAAGAGAATGGATGCAGGTGCTATAGGAGTAATTGGTGGATTAAGAGTCACCTGGTATTTTGAAGATGATGTAAATCTTGAAAAATTAAATCGTGGAAATGCAAAATTATTTTGGAAAGAGTTTTTCGACCAAAAGAAATTTCAACAAGGACGGGCATTATACGATTCTAAAGTTTCGTATATAAATAGTGATTATTATACTAAGGGAGCCGGCTCAACAGTTTATGATTTCGAACGTAAAAATATTCTAACATATAACCTTTTAGGGGATCCAGAAGTAGATATTTACACAAATAGTCCGAAAAACGCTATGAATCCATTTAATGAAATTAATTATGAGGGAGAATTAGTTTCTATTATTATCAAGGATCTCAATAACTCAATAATCCCATATGCAAGAGTTCATTTTAGAACTTCTGATGGTAAATATTATACTACCTACGCAGATATTAATGGTGTTGCTAAGTTCAGATTACCCAAAGAATCTAATGAACTTTATAATGTGACCATTACTGGACATAATTTAATTCCGTCACGATTTGATTTTACTACTGATTTAGATAATATTAAACCGGAATTAATTGGAGTAAATTGTCTTCCCGAACATCCATCAACTTCAGATATGATTGTTTTTAACGTGGAAGCTTATGATAACCGTTCAGGAATAGAAAGCGTACATTTTTTCATTTCGAATAATGATTTTGAGAATTATACATATTATACATCATCAAACGGTTTTTTAGACAATGAAAATATCTTCACATTTAACATTGATAGGTTATATCCTGGAGAATATTCTTATTTTATATACACCAGAGATTACGCAAACAATACAAATATTTTTTATGAGGAAACTTTCAAATTTACTATTCCGAAACATGCAGCTGATTATATACTTCCTATTTCTTTAATTGTGATTATTGGAATTGCTGGAGTTTCAGCTTTTACAATTTGCAAAGGAATAAAAAAGTATTCACGAGTAATTGAGAAATTAGAATAAAATATTTTGTATTAATCTGAATCATTATCTTCCAGAGGTTCACTTTTTTTCAAATTAAGAAGATAAGAAATTGAGCTAATTGCCCCAAAGATTCCTTGTATGATTAAGGCTAAACAAATCAAAAATACAGCCAATAAATCATAGTATACAAACAAGAAAATAATTATAAAAATCCCAGCTAACGAGAATTTTATAACATATGAAATTTCGCTAAATAGGATTTTCCATACAGTAGATTTCTTTACTCGAGATTCTAATTCTTTGTGATATTTTGCTTCTCCAGCTTCTTTTATATACCAACTACCTTCTATATTATTGGCAAAAAGGAATACACTCCACCATAAAATAAAGAAGCTGAAATAAAAGTCTAATGCCCCTAAAACTACGAGGGGGATCTGCATTAAAACCATTCCTTTCCATCCAATACGTTTAGCCAATCTATTTGTCTCTAATTTTAATTCTTTCGACACATACCGCGTACTAAGTAAATCAAGTAATCTCCCTATAATAGTGATCAAAATATTTATTAAATACTGGTACCACTGAACTTCTTGGATGATTAATTGAAATATCATATTCTAGAGCTTATCTTAGTTTACTCTTTTTAAATTTTGCCTTTTTCTATGAAAAAGTTTAATTACTAGTCTTTATTATTTCTACTTACTCATTACCTAATAAGAAGGTATTTACATTGTAAATAACCGTACTTATTAAATGGTAAATCCGTGGTTTATTAGCCACATAAATGTACAACATTCAGTAAAGCGCCGGAAGTTAAACTATTAAGCGTTGCAGGATAGTACTGCAGTAGAAAGTCTGTGGGAAACCTCAAACTGTAAGTTCGCTTACGGTCATGGTTTATAAGGATAATACCCGGACCCATTCGAACCCGGAAACGCTTATTTATGTGGTTATACCTAATTTACTTCCCTTAGAGATATTAGATTTTGTTTAAAAATAATTTTTTTATGTGATCGACTATAAATATATATAATTAATAGGGATAAATTGGAAAATTATGCCAAAAAAATATATTGTTTTTTTTAAAAGTATTGGACGAAGATAGTTATTAATTCTTGT
>JAHQWI010000201.1 GCA_029856085.1 Promethearchaeia archaeon
TACTTCTTTATTATCCTTATCTGGAAGACAAAACTTAGGAGCATCTGCTCCTACCTTTAATTCCAATATTTGCTCGGTCATATTATTTTTCATCTCTGATAATTCTGATATTTATTTGAATTTACTAATAATTATAGAAATACTTAGGATTATCAATATTATTGTTATGAAGTATTAAGTTCGCATAGAAAAAGTTTAATAAATTAATATTAGAAAATAGTTTAATTAATAATTTATAATTCAAGATTCGGTTTTATATCAAGAGAGATAAAAAATTAAAATTTGAGTTTAGGGATCGTTCCTAAAGGGATGTCGCGCACTTTCTGCGTTTTTTATGCCATCATCTACAGTGGGTAAACCTTCCATTGCTTTTCTAATTGCATTCCGAGTTGCTTTATAATTATTGATGAAGATTCTTTTTCTGGCACTTGCACTAGGATGAACGAATACATTTACAATTAATACGATTTCATCAGCTAATTCTCTCGGAAGAATCCCATCTTCTATGCATTGCATAACTGCTTTAGCTATTCCTGCTTGTGCTGGTCCATAAGTTAAGCTAGCATGACGGAGAGATATTGGTTTTACAGTAGGAATCATGATTGTTGGTGGTTTCACTTGCATATTTGGTTCAAGAATAACTTGAAGCCCTTCACGCCCTTCTTCTAGATTTGTTAAAGCTTGAGCATAAGCATTACCTACTGGTCCATCTTTTTTACCAATTAAGAGGTCAATATGTGCTAGTTCTGGTCGATCTCCAACAAGAGATTCACCTACTTTTAATTCAAAATCAGTTATTTTTTGAGGGGTGACTCCAACAGCATAAAAACGACTCGTTAATGGTTTTTCTCCAATTTCAAATTGAATCTCTTTCTTTTCAATTAATCCCAACTTCTCAAGTTCAATTCGTAATTCATCCTTAATTTCATATGAGAGTGTGTCTCCTAAAATAAGTGGTTGACGGGTAGTACCAACTGGTATATTCATCATATTAAGACAAGATTTTACCCCTAAAGCACCTGAACCAATTAATAACCTAGCTAACTTTTGTACTTTCTTTTGAAGAGTTTGCGCTTCTTGTAGATGGTTGTTTTTAACATGATCATATATCTCAAGCCAAATTTTAGGGAAAACATTAGCTGACCCTAAAATACAACCAGCAGCACCTCCAGCTAAGGCACCTAAAACATTTTCATCCCATCCAATCAAAACGGAAATTTTATCACTAACTTTTTCTAATAAAGCGGAAAAGTATTTATAATCCCCACTCGAATCCTTTATTGCCACAATGTTTTCAATATCAACTAAATCTTCAACAACGCTCCATGGCAATTCCACACCAGTACATGGGGGGATATTGTATAAAACTATTGGAATATCTGTTTTTTCCGTAATAGTATAATAATGATCATATAATCCTTTTGCTTTAGGTTTTAAATAATAAGGTGTAACTATTAATACTGCATCAGCACCAATGTTAGCGGCAGCATTAGTAGCATCAACAACTATTTTTGTACCTGTTTCCCCAGTCCCAGCAATCACTGGAACTCTGCCATTTGCTTCATCCACAACAATTTCAATAACTTTTAAACGCTCCTCGAATGTCATATTAACAAATTCTCCAGTAGTACCAACTGGAACAAGACCAGTTACACCTTGTTCGATAAGAAAATTTACTAAATTTCTTAAATTCTCTTCATTTATAGATTCATCCTTATTAAACGGTGTTACCATAGCAGGCATAACACCTTTAGGTCGAAAATCAAATTTTCCCATATTTTAGTCAACTCACTTCAATCTATTCATATTTATGAAGATTTTGGGCAGCAATAATATCAATGCCATTTTCAGTTAATATTTTAGCTGTAGTATTCACAGCAATATATCTATCAAGGTGATTTCTACGCATAAATTCCCAATGACCCGAATCAATAATCTCTTGCTTTTCTCTAAAATAATCTAAAATATCTGAAGGATGTTCTCTGTTTTTATCCATTTCTACATCACCACCTTCATGTTTAGCACTGATATTTTTTACTTTCATAGCAACTTCCACTAATTCGTCCCTTCGATCATATGGTTGGCGTACAATACTTTTCTGTGTCTCAATTACATGATGTTCAAATCTAACAACATCTTCAAAATCAAATTCTTTTCTAATATAAGCCGTAAGTTCAATCGTTTCATTATTTACTGAATTAGCAAGATTAAAACCAATCAACGGACTTGTTCCATCTTCTCTGGCAAATAATTTTGCTGTTAAAAGAGTCCACAAACAAGCGTAGGGATTGTCATTTCCCATATATACTGAAATTTTGAATTCATTATTTATTCCAAGTTTATGCATGAAATATCCAAGAAGGACAGTTCCAGGGTTAACATTTAAAACTTGCTTGATACCATAATTAGTATAATAATAAAGATATTCATCAACCCATTTTAACGTAAAATCATTTGGCTGTCCAACCCCTCCAAAGTATCCGGTAATAGTTTCGGGGCCCCCAAGATGTATATTTACAGGTAATCCATCAGGACCAGGAGCCGTTCCCTTGGTATCTAATGTTTCTACATAAGTCGCCCCTATAATTTGCATCGCAGCCGCCATAGCTAATAAATCACCATCCTCTTCTTGTTCTTTCATTTTTCTAACGCGGATTATTCTACTCGGCATTAAATTCTGATCTTCAATTGCAGCTTTTACAATATCTATAAAAAATGGAAAATATTGACATGCTGAAAGCTCTAATGTAACAGCAAAATCCTTATCAAATGTAATCTCAGATAATTTATCTCCAAGAATTTTTTTTCTATAATCAGGTATACTAATAAAAGCATTTTTTTCTCTTTGTTTAATCAACCATTCAATATCTTGGATATAATCTAGCTTTTTATATTTCAATTTATCTAATAGATTGTCTAATTGACTTTCTTCTTTAGCTTTTTTGTTGATTTCTTCGACTCCACCGTATTTTTCGATTACTTCGAATAGTTCATTTATTAACGGATTTTTTTCATCCAAAAGAAAATCATTTACAGCATTTAATGCCTCATTCGTAATTTTTAATTCTTTTCTTAGATCTTTCATTTTATCGTTTAACCTATTTTATATTAATATTAAAAAATTAATTTTAAAATTCTACCCATAGAATTCCCATGCTTCCAACTTTCATTGGAAGAGGCCACAAATTTAATACAAGATTCGTTAAATTATAAATTTATTTATATGTTTCTTAAGATAATTTCAATGTTATGATGACCATCATAGTTATGGAAAATTCATAATTAGATATAGTTTCAATATTTTAGTATCTATATATAAGTTTGAAAAAGAAAATTTAACTATTTTTCAAAATTTAACTATTTAAAAACAAAATACTAATATTGATTTATAATGTATAAATATAAAGTTTCAATCTTAGGGACCGGATTTATAGGTTTATGCTCTGCTGCTTGTTTCGCTGAGAAAAATATAAAAGTATTAGCATCCACACATAATGAAAAGAAAGCAGCGATAATTAATGATGGAAAGGCTCCATTTTTTGAAGCGGATTTACAGGATATGATGACTAATATTAAAAAAAATGCTCCAGAGCTTCTCCAATGCCTAACTAACCCCGTCAAGGCGGTATTAGAAACAGATATTTCGATGATCACTCAAGGAACACCTATGAGAGAAGATAAAAGTATCGATTTAGGTTTTATAGAGAGTACAGCTAGAGAAATTGGAGAAGCATTGAAGAAAAAAGAAAATTATCATCTAATTGTTGTAAGATCGACTGTAGTACCCGGGACTACTCGAAATTTGGTATCTAAGAATATAAATGAAGTATCAGGTAAAGAACCAGGAAAAGATTATGGACTGTGCATGCAGCCTGAATTTTTAGCTGAAGGTCGTTCTATTGAAGACACTTTGCATCCAGATAGAATTGTAATTGGAGAGTTTGATGAGAAAAGTGGTGCGATGCTTCAAGAATTTTATGAATATTTTTATGGAGATCACTTAGAAAATTGCCCAATTTTAAGGATGAATTTAGAAAGTGCTGAGTTAGTTAAGTATGGAAATAATTGCCTACTGTCAACTAAGATTAGTTATGCAAATGAATTTGCTAATTTCGCTGAATTGGTGCCAAATGTTGATATTGTTCAAGTCATGAAAGGGGTGGGTCTAGATTATCGATTGAACCATAGATTTTTAGGGGCAGGAGTTGGTTTTGGCGGATCCTGTTTCCATAAAGATGTGAATGCTATAAAAGCTTGGTCAAAATCTAAAGGATATACCTCTAGGTTATTAGAAGCAGTATTGGGTATAAATGATGACCAAGCAATTCATATTGTTGATCTTGCTGAACAATTGACAGGAAAATTAGCGGGTAAAAAAGTCACTTTATTAGGGCTTGCTTTCAAGCCAGGTACAGACGATATGCGAGAAGCAGCTAGTATTAGAGTCGTTAATGAACTAATAAAGAGGGGCGTAACAAATATAGAAGGTTATGATCCTAAAGCTAATGAAACAGCAGAAATCGAATTAGGAGATAAAATAAAATATGCTAAATCAGTTGAAGACGCCTTAAAAAATTCTGAATGTGCCTTAATAATAACAGAATGGGATGAATTTAAGAAATTAACTCCAGATAACTTTAAAAAATACATGAAAACTCCTAATCTTGTAGATGGAAGAAGAATCTACGATTATGAAATATTCAACAAGAATCTATCTTTTAGGGCAATTGGTCGTATCAATTTGACTTAAAACTTTAAGCTTTCTCCAAATATTGCTATTTTTTTATTTCATCTTGTTATGTATTATAAATAGAAACAATAATTTTATAGGTGAACTATGATTTTAGTTAAAGTAATGAATGATAAAATTGTAAAGCACGAAGAAAGTAAAAAAATGAAATTTTTTAAAGATTCCGCAGATAAAATAAATGAAAGTATGGTCATCTTGAAAAAAAATTGTGAATTGTGTGGAAAACCTGTAAAACAGTATCAGAGTAATTATGATAGACCTTACAAATTTGTCTTTATAAACATCACTCAAGACCCTGCAAAGCACTATTTTTGTTCTAAAAAATGTAAAAACGAATGGATATTTAACCCAAGCAAACATCAAGTAATTGATCTAAAAACTCCCAGCTTCTAAAGGATTTTCAACTTTATTTTCTTCTTGAGTTATTTTAACTCCTCTTTTTCATTATCTTAGTTATTAGTTCATTCCATGACCATATGATAATTGTTTTAGTTTCTGGAATTGTTTTAAGTACTTTTTCTAGCTCTTTATCTTCAGTTATAAGAATACCATCAAGAGCAACTGCAGCTCCTGAGATCCAGCAATCCATAAAATCTAAATGACCCGAGTGTCTAATGAGTGAAGCGATTAAACTAGCTTTTGGATTTAATTCAGGATTGAATATATTTACAGGTGAATTTAGAACTGTTGGGAGGATTAGTTGATATCTGTCTAAAGTACTATAATCTTTCTTCTTTCTATATTCGTTAAGAAGCTTAAAGACAGTTTCTATAAGGCAAACTGAGGGGAGAAATATTTTATATCCATTTATACCATTTTTCCATAGTAGCTTTACTTGTTCTTCAAATTTCTGAGAAAGTTCTATTTTGATACCAAAAAGAGGTAAGACATATGTTGTATCTAGAATTATCGAATTAATGTTCTTCATTAGTTAATTTCTCCTGAATATCTCTCTCCTTTTCAATATCCCTTTCAATATTATCAGGAGTACCGGCAGCAATAATAGGCATAGCTAATGCTTCATCTACGGAATAAATTTTCTTTATAATCAATTTACCTTGATGAGCTTCGATTAATATCTCATCCCCTGGTTTAATACCTGACGCATCCCGTAATGGTTTCTTTGGTAAAATTTCTCCTTTTTTTCCAACAATAGTCTTATCTTGAATAGTCATAAAATATATATGATTTTCAGAATATTTATGTTTTTTCAGAAATTAAAATATTATGTCTAAAAATGAATTGCAACTCTTCTAAATTCAACATTCATTTCAATTTTCACTAAATTTTGGCTATAAATTATATAAAGACAATAATTTCTATATCATAATAAACTACTAATGATCGGTCTAAACTTCCCCGCTGGTACTTAATTGGTGCCCTTACGGGTCTTTAGGAGAATCTATATTATTCGAGAATTAGACTATAAGTATGGTTGTAAAGCTTTTCCTCATGATTGCCCTGTGTATTATCATGCAGAGCCTTTAAAGGAATATTTAACTTGAATTTTATCGATTTTGATAAGATAAGTATATAAAAAAAAAAAGATTAGATTTATAATTTTAAGTTCACTTTAACTTATTTGAAGTATTTAATCGCTAAAAGAATGTCATTTTTCACTTTTTTTTAGGAATTCTAAAGGAAACTCGTGATTTTCTTTCTTTTAGAGTGTTTAGTTAAAGTTAAAGCACTTTTAGTAATCTTCTCAGCGGAAGTACCCATCCAATCAACGAGCTCGTTAACTGCATCACGAGCAACGATTAAAGCGCCATTATTTTGAAGAAATAATCGGATTGATTATTATAGTTTCATAAGGCGCCTAATAGGACTCCAACTAATATATTCAGAACTTGCCATTTTTTTTTCCTCCACTAATAATTTTATATAATTTTATTAAATTTTATTATTTTTCAAGAGTTTGTTATATAGATAATTATCTTCCATATATTTAAAGATTTTTACCCATACTTAATTTTATGGGGAAAAAAATACAAAAAAATAAACGACAAAATTCCAAACTAAGAAAATGATTACTATAGACTTTATCTCCAAAAAAAATTTCTATATTTAAATTTTACTTTTAAAATTTCTCATTTTATTTTCGATTGTACTTTAGTGTCTTTTTCTTAAGTTGATAGAAGAAATTAAAATCATCAGAATTGGCTGGACGTAGTTCTATCATATTGGCTTCATTTTTCCTCAAGATTTCTTCTATTCCTATCTAATCTTTCCTCTCTTAATATTGATAAGATTGTGATCCTCGTACAAATAATTATATATACTAGAGATGATCTAGTATACATAGAACAATCATGAAAATTCTATCAGTAAGAATAGATGATGATCTTGATGAAAAGTTAAGGTTTTTAATGTCAAGATTAAAAAAAAAAGATAAATCATCCTACATCCGTCAATTATTAGAGAAAAGTCTATCTGAGGAAATGTTTGTAGTTCTTTGTAACCAAGTAGGAGAAAAAAACATGAGTGCCTGGAAGGCTGCGGAAAAAGCGGGAGTCTCGCTAAGAAAGATGATGGAGGAATTAAAAAAGCGAAATGTATTAGGATACGATGAACAAGCTATAAAGGAAGATATTGAATATGCTTTAGATTGAATAACTAAGAATATGATTGGAATTATAAATGCTTCACCTTTGATATATCTAAGCAAAATTGGTGCATTATCTTTAATACCAAAGCTTTTTACTGAATGTTACACCACATTAATCATTAAAAAAGAGGTATTAAGCGATGACAATGTTGCTGAATTTACAGTTTTAAAAGATTCCTTTTCTAGTTGGCTTTTATTAAAGGAACCAATAAATCGACAACTCGTTGATAGACTAGAGGAATTACACATTCATACCGGAGAAGCGTCAGTATTAGCCCTTGCAAAGGAACTTCAGGATAATACTGGTGAAAGTATTATTATCATTGATGATTTAGCAGCACGGGAGATTGCTAGGACTTTGGGTTTAAAAGTCACGGGTACTTTAGGTGTCCTCATCAAAGCAACACGCCTAAAATTTATTGGTATAGAAAAATGTAAAAATTTTCTCCATCACCTCGTAGAAAATACTACATTTAGGATATCCTCTGCTCTATATTCAAAAATCCTTAAAGAAATTGAAAAGATTTATAATCTATTTAACTAAATACTCAATATTTTCAAAATTCATAAATTCCTTCATTTCGATTCAAGTATTTTGTGTATCTTTTCTATTCTAGTTTCCTTAGATAATCTTTTTTTAATTGGATTGTATTCTCCATATAGCTCTTTATGATAAACTGGTCTTGTAGTTCTATAAAATATTCCTATTGTAAACTTATGTTTTTCTTTAGCAGCTTTCATAGCTTCAAAATACGTGTCTGGTTCTTTTTCAAGATATTCAATTTGTTCTCTGTATTCTTCCCATTTATGATAGGGAACAGCAGGCTGTAAAACTTCTATGAAAGCAAACCCTTCATGTTCAACTCCTTGTACCATAAGATCTGTGAGATGCTTTACATCTCCAGCAAAACCTCTAGCTACAAAAGTGGCCCCAGCCTCAATCATCAGGGATATTGGATTAAATGGTTCTTCGTAGCTTCCTCTGGGAGTAGAGGGTCCTTTCCAACCTTTTTCTGCTAAAGGAGAAAATTGCCCGGTTGTGAGAGCATACACACTATTATTATGCAAAATAAAGGTTAAATCTTGGTTTCGTTTTGCTGCGAACATTGTATGTGCTAATCCTTCTGCCAATCCATTTGCATCCCCAGAAAAGTTAATTACTTTTAAATCGGGATTAGCAATTTTTATGCCTTCTGAATTTGAACAATTACGACCGTGTAACCCATAAAAACCACTTAAATTAAGATAATCAAAAATTTTTGCATGACAGCCGATCCCTGAAGTTATTACAATATTATCTCTCTTAATACCTTTTTCTTCTAAAAGAGGGATTGCGTTTCTTACAGATGTAAAGATCCCAAAATTACCACATCCAGGGCACCAGGTAATTTCAGCGTAGGTTTTAAGATCCTTCATTTTTTTAGAGCACCTCCTTAATTTTATTTGATAACTCAATTGGATCAAATGGACGTCCATCATATTGTTTAATCGTGTTTCTTATCTTTAATCCTGCTTTTTCTTCCAAAAGTTTTGTAAATTGTCCTGTAGAACTTTGCTCGATAACTACATTATCTTGATTTTTAAATTCCTTGAGCTCCCATGTGGGTAATGGACTCAAATATATGGGCGCAATAGTTGTAGGATTTAAACGTCCATATCTAAGAGCTTCTAAAACACTCATATAAGTCGATCCATATGTGAAGATGTTGGTAGGATTTTCACCACGAATTATTTTAACAGTTTCTAGACCCTTTAAGTATTCTATAAGTGTTTCTAACTTTTTATTTCTTTTATCATGCATGAATGAAATCATCTCAGCATTTTCTGTAGTAATCCCAAATTCATCATGTTCATAACTATTCCATTTTATTATCTGATTTGATGGTGGAAATAACATTGGAGAAATTCCATCATGAATATCAAGATATCGTTTGTAATCACCATCTTTATGCATTTTTGGTTCTGCCCATTTGGATTTTTCTAAGTCAATTTCAACCGTCATGCTACTCTCCGAAAGATGTTTTTCAGTTAATAAAATTCCTGGAGTTTGGAATTTCCATACTAAATCTAACATTTCAGAGGTAAGATAATACGCTTCTCTAACTGTTCTAGGAGAAGCAACTATTCTTAAGAAATCTCCATGACCAGCAGTTAGAGCAAAAGCTAAATCAGCTTGTTCTGTATAAGTTGGAACTCCTGTTGCTGGTCCTGGTCTCTGAGATAGTATAACCAGTAATGGGGTT
Source organism: Promethearchaeia archaeon (assembly GCA_029856085.1). Taxonomy (GTDB): domain Archaea; phylum Asgardarchaeota; class Lokiarchaeia; order Sigyniarchaeales; family SOKP01; genus Loki-b32. Next base: position 9,602 of record JAHQWI010000201.1, read on the forward strand.
TCTGTAATTCCTGCTAAAGAATAACCTTCTGTCATGAGCGCAAATCCACCCCCACTTGTACCAACCATGGACTTAGCTCCGGTAAATGCTGAACCAATAGCCATATTAATTACAGCAATTTCGCTCTCAGCATGTACAACGGCCAAACCAAAATTTTCAGCTTCTCTAGCGAGAGTGTGCAGAATTGTTGATGCTGGAGTCATGGGATAGCCATAATACACGTCTAAACCACCCGCTATCGCTCCTAAACTTATTGCCACATTTCCCGGGATAATTGATCTCTTTTTATCTCCTTTTTCTAAAGGAAATTTTGCTCCACAATCAGGAGAAACTATATCATAAATCGTATTTGCAAACCTGATATTATCCTCTATTCCTCTTGGATATTCACTCCTAATAATTTGGTTCAATTGATCCTTTTTGAAGCCGATCATCGCAGATAATATGGCCACAGCTCCAACACCGTACATCAAGTTTTTCATTGGATATTTTTCTGCTTCCGAAGTTAATGGTATGCCTACACCGATTTCAAGTTCTTGCTCATCTGAATTATAAACCATAATCCCCTTTTCAGCAATATTATTCATATGAGTTTCACAGCTTCTTTTATCGAAATTCACTACTAAATTAGCTTTCATATAATGACTACTAATCCATCTAGGAGAAGTACTAACGACTGAAAAATTATGGCCACCTCTTATCAAACTCATATAATCATCCATTTGGAATATATGTCGTCCTAAACTTGAGAAAATATGTGCTGCTACTGAACCAGCCTTCTTTACCCCTTCACCAGCTTTACCTCCAACAAGAAAAGTAAATACATTTGAATCCATGATTTTTACCTTAATTATTACCAGTCTAAATAAGTCTATTAAAGCGACTTATTATTAGTTTTAGCCCTAAATTATTTAAATATATGGTTTATAAAATCTCAATTCTTAAATCTTTAAGAGCTAGTAATTTTATGCTTAAGATTTAAATTTCTAAAATAAAACAAACCCACAAGAAGGACAGTTTTTCCTGTCTCCCATCATAATTTTGCTACAATTAGGGCAGATATGTACTGATACTTTTTTTATTTTAATTTCTTCTTTGGGTTGCGGTTTTCTTGCTTCAACCATCCCTCGAATTTCAACTGCCATTGGATCTTCAGTATGAACAACTTTAGGTTCGCTTTTAGATTCAATTTCATGCAGATATTCAATAATATTCCTTTTTTTCATTTTAGTTAATTCTGCAATAGTTGGTATCTTTCCTGCTCGAACATCCCGTATATAGTCTTTATCTAGCTTTAAGATATTGAAACAATTATGGCATCTAAACACGTGCGAAATTCCAATACTAGAAGTATCAGCCCATTGTGCCCAACAAACTTCATGAGCAGGAGTATCACAAGAAGGACATTTTACTATACCCTGATCATCTTTATGAAAACAAATGGAACATGTTGCTATATTATTAACGGGAATGGGATTATCTGCAAGATTTATGTAAAATGGTTGGTTATCAGGGAGTATCATTCGTAATTTTTGTTTTACAAAGGAAGGTTCTGAAACACGCTTCTTTTCTGATAACTCTGTTAAGATTGGATGTAGATCTTTTACATTTTTAATTCCAAATAATTCTCCATTCGATATATTTGCTAGTTTCAATAATTTCTGAGCTTGATTAGAATAGGGACTTCCCATCAAGATAATATCGATAAAAAAAGGCATATCCTTGACTTTTTTAATTAATTCTTCGAGTGCTGGGAGATATTCATCAGGGATTTCATATGCGCCATCGTCAACCAATATCAATAACCGAAAGAACTTTTCAGAAATCTTTTTGAATACCTCAATGATAAAAGTTATCGCAATAAATATGCCACCAGCGATATTTGCTTTAGTAACATATTTACCTAATGACTTTAAAGTCTTTGAAATATATTCTGGGTCAAACGTAAAGTTATCTAAATAATTTGGCCCATCATCTTGAAACCAAATCAGATTGAATCGATCAGAGGGATCAATAGATTGCTTGCTCTGCATGAAATCCCCGATTATATTATATACTTGACGTAATTTAGTAATTTCGGGAGTTAAAGCATAAAAAATAAGACAATCTTCACTTTTTGTAGATTCCATGTTATCAGACTACGATAAAAGTCAGAATTAAATAATAGCTAATTAATATAAGATCCGTGTAGGAATTAATAAGTTTAAGGAATAGTAAAATTTCAATCTCTGATATAAGCTCTTTTTATTATTTGAACTTAATAAATCATACAACAAATTTTTTATTAAAATATACTTTCTACAAATTAAGTTAAATACATAATTCATCATATAGAAAGAAATTATACGCTTTTGTAAGACTTTTTTATTATCTCCAATTAAAAATAAGGGAAAATTATGCAAGTTTACAGGCTTAAAGTTAACCGAAACATTTGTACTGGTTGTAATATATGTGTAGTCTCATGCCCAATCAATTTTGACCAATTGAAAAATAAAGGATTTTTAAGTGAAGAAAATGCGGTAATATTGGTCAAAAATGGCATAGCCTTTGATGTTTATGATGAAAACCGAAAAGTAAATTGCGACGGCTGTGGAGTTTGCATTCAAAATTGTCCCCAGTCTGCTATACAGTTAGAAATAATTGAAGTTAAATGAGGTGTTTTAAATTTCATTTCCAAAAATTTCAAGATCAATTGGTAAAGAGATAGAGCATGTAAAAGTTCAATTCCTTACTGAAAGTTTGGAATTAATATTAGATAAAACCAAATGTGTTGGTTGCGGTACATGTGCCCGTGTATGTCCCAAAGACGCAATTTCACGCGGTCCTGTTGGTACATCCCGTCGTTTTCCAACTTTAGAAGACATAATACCTGAGATATATGACCCTAAAGCTTGTGTTTTCTGCGGAACTTGTGTATATATGTGTCCTTTTAGTGCCCTGACATTAAAAAAAGATGGCGAAGTCATTGAGCTAAACGATATCCAAATAGTAAAAGAAAAAGTTGTTCCTAAACTGGAATTTGAAGCAAAAAAGATTAATAGTTATAATGGTATTGAAAGAGTTGTTAAACAATATACAGATGGGAAAATAAGCATCGTTGATGAAGAATGTCCTGGTGGATGTCAAACTTGCTATGAGGTATGTCCATCAGGGGCAATATCTGTTCCGGAAAAATCAGATAAAGGATGGGAGACCGTCCCAAATGTGGTTGTAGATGAGGAGAAATGCGTTTTCTGTGGTTCGTGTGATAATGGTTGTCCTACGGGAGCGGTTAAATTAGAGATTACTGATGTTAAAACATCAGGAGAATTTAGTAAAATGTTTTGGGAACCGCTTTTGGAGCGATTAAAAACTTTACGATGGAGTGAAGCAGAGGAAGAGGAGTAAAAACATGAGTATGAATAATTTAATATTAATTACGTGTCGAACAATAGATCAAGGTGTTGCACTTGAAGGAGGTAAAGTATCTAGAGAAAGTGTACGTGCTGCTGCGATCTGTGCATTTGATAAAGAAGATTTTAAGAAATTAGATTGTCTTGTAGGAACCCCGATAAAAGTTGCTACTGATTTTGGTGAGGTTTTAGTTTATTCTACAATATCAGAAGAAGGACCTCATCCAGGAATTATTTTCATACCTATGGGACCCTGGGCAAATCAAGTTGTAAATCCTGATTCACAATCTTGTGGAACGCCGACTTATAAAGGTATGAAAGCAAATGTTGAAGCAATTCCAAATGGTAAAGTGTTAGGCGCAGTAGAATTAATAAATACATTAAAGGAGGCTTGAATATGGTAGAAAAAATTAAAACGACTACCGACGTGGTCTGTCCATTCTGCGGAAAAAAATAGCACATCGCTGTTTTACCGTAACTTTATGCGACGACCTCGAAGTAGATGTTGATATTAAAGAACAGAAAGTTGTAGAAGTTAGAAATGGCTGCCAAATAGGTGCTAAAAAATTTTTTGCCTCAAATCCTAGTGATCATCGATATGAAAAACCTTTAATTAAAGATAATGGTACTTTTAAGGAAGTATCTTGGGATGAAGCACTAAATAAAGCAGCAGATATTTTAGTAAAGGCTAAAAGACCATTGCTATATGGATTCTCTAGTACAGAATGTGAGGCTCAAGGTAAAGGAGTGGAATTAGCAGAAGTCTTAGGTGCTGTGTTAGATAATACTGCTTCTGTATGTCATGGTCCATCATTATTAGCAATTCAAGATGTTGGAGCACCTACCTCAACTTTAGGTGAATATAAAAATAGAGCAGATCTTGTAGTTTTTTGGGGTTGTAATCCCGTTCATGCTCACCCAAGACATCTTGGAAGATATAGTGAGTTTGTAAGAGGATATTTTAGAAAAGATGGGAGAAATGATAGATTTATAATAGTTGTTGATCCTAGAAATACTCACACTGCTCAAATAGCGGATTCATTCGTTC
>JAHQWI010000202.1 GCA_029856085.1 Promethearchaeia archaeon
CTATATTTGGTTTAATTTCTGGCACATTGTTATCATCGAATGAAGAGATACTCTATACAATTCCTATATTACTTCTAATATTACCAGCACTAAACTCTCTAATTGGGGATATTTCAACAGTTCTGGTGTCGAGATTAACTACTCATCTTTATATTGGTACCATATTACCTAAAATCCAGAAATCTAAAAGAATGAAAGAAGATTTATACGGTTTGCTTATTACTCTTTTATTAAGCTTAGTTTTTTTAATTTTTTTAGGGTACTCTATTGGAGTTATATCAGGAGTAAAGGTGGTATATCCACTAATAATAATTTTGATTATAACTGTCACTGTTCTAATAATTTTTTTCATGATGTTTATTTTGCTATTCATAGGTGCAATATTCTTATTTAAACGTGGTATGGATCCAAATAATTTTCTTATACCATTTGTTACGTCGCTAGCAGATTTTCTAACCCCTTTAATCATTATTTTATTTATAATAATATTTATATAAAATCAAATTTATATGAAAGTGAGTGAGTAAAATAAAATGCCCAAACGTAGTAAAAAATTCCAATATAAACCCCTTTCTCTAAAAGATATTATTAGAGAGATGAAACAAAACATTGATTTCATGATTGATTTGGCTTATAGTGCAATCAAATTCGGGAGTAAAGAATTAGCTGATGAAACCTATAAAATGGAACAAAGAATTCATGAACTTACATTTTTATTAAATTTCCAAGTAATTCAAGCCCATCCAAGAGGATCTCAAGGTGCTAAAAAGTTGGAGCCTATAGTTGTTATGGGTTATTCAATTGATAAAATTTCTGATGCTTTAAGTGATATTGCTAGGGTTGTATATATCAATAATGATATATCTTATCTTATTCAGTTATTCAGTGATATTAGTTTTATACCTTTACCCATAGTAAAAATTGTAGTAAACAGAGATTGTAGCTTAATTGGACAATATAGAAGAGATATACATTTTAGATCTAAACATGGCGTTGATTTAATAGCGATAAGGAGGGGAGACAATTGGCTTTTCGAAAAACAAGAGAGATTATTATTAAATGATGTTTTAATCGTAAAAGGTGAAATTCAACCCATAATTGAATTGAAAGTATTATGCAAAGACCTTGAACCTTTCTCATTCGATATTGGTAAAAAAGACGAAGAATTCTTAATTGATTTAGAAAATCCAGCTATATGCGAAAAAATTGAAGAACTTCAGAGGAATTATGTTTTAATAACTGATATTTCAGAAAGTATGATAGAATTATCTTTAGCAGCATTATTTTTTAATAATGAAGAGCTTGCTGAAGATATTTTAGAAATGGAAGAATTAATGGATGGGTTAAATTTAGCTTTTGAAAAGGATCTCCTTGACCTAGCTCACTTAGTAGAAACTCCTAGAGATCTAACAGGTATTATGCGAATTATCTTTTCTTGCGAGCTTATTGCAGATTCAGCAACACATATAGCAGAGAATATAGTTAAAGGCTTTGAACCACATAGTATTTTACAACAAGCTATTCGAGAAACATCTGAAATTGTCGTAAGAGAAACTCTCTCTGAAGATTCTTATTTTAAAGAAAAAACCTATAATGAGCTACAAGATAGTCGCTATAAACGTGGTTTCCATATAATAGCATTAAAGAGAGAAGATAAATGGATTTATCGTTTTAACCCCGATTTTATCTTCGAGCAAGGAGATTTACTTATAGGTTTGGGTCCTAAGGAAACGTTAATGGAATGGCGAAGATGTGTTAATCCTGAAAAATATAAGGAATAAAAGACATGCTTCAATAGAATAAATTTCAAATAAATTAATTAGTGGTATTAATGAATGAATTAATCGAAGTAAAATTTATTTCCCCAAAAAAGGGTAAGGGAGTTTTCGCATTAAGTGAAATTAAAAAGAGAACTGTTGTGGATGTTGCACACGTTATTCCGTTACCTAATAAAGATTATAATAAAATCAGCAAAACTATTTTGTATAATTATTGTTATATTTGGGAAGATCCAAAAACCAATCCAGAATATAAGAATGCAATATCTTTAAGCATTAGTCAATTTATAAATCACTCATATGATCCAAATGTCAGATATGTATATTATTACGATAATAATTGTATTGAATTTGAAACATTACGGGATATTTCTAAAGGCGAAGAAATTACAGTAAATTATAATGGATTAGTTGATGATAAAAGCCCTGTTTGGTTTAAGATGGAATAATCTAGACTTTTCTTAATTTTTTTAATAATTCAATATTCATAATGTCTAATTTATCATCTTTTCCTTTAGGTGTCTCTAATATACCAGGAATATCTTTAAACCTTTCATCATTAATAAAAAATCCGAAAGATTCTTTCCCAATTTTTCCCTGACCGATATGAGTATGCCTATCGACCCTTGAACCACATTCTTTATCAGTATCATTTAAATGGAAGGCATAAAGATATGCTAAGCCTATTGTGTCATCAAATTCATCCCACATTTTATTATATTTTGTTTTGGTTGTGAAGTCATATCCTGCAGCAAATGAATGAGCTGTATCAAAACAGATTCCAATTCTATTTTTGTTCTTAATTTTATTAATAATAGTTTTAAAATGATGAAATTTATTTCCTAAACCTTTTCCTTGTCCAGCCGTCGTTTCAAGTAATATAATTGCCTTTGAGGTTTTTGTTGCATCCATCAGTTTATTTAATTGATCAGCAATTTGATTTAAGGCTTCTTCCTTGGTGATTTCCTTCTTATCAATGATGGGAATAACTCCAGGGTGCATGTTCTCGTATTCTATACTTAATTGATCAACTTTAGTAAGTTCATCAATCATGGCATTATAAGATTTTTCCAACTTTTCTTTATCTAAGGTAGCCAAATTTACTAAATACGAGTTATGACTTATTACTGGCCATATTTCATCCTTCAATTCTTCTTTCTTTTTTAAAAAATCAACAATTTCTTCCTGCTTTAAAGGTCCAGAAGACCAACCACGCACGTTCCTAACAAATACTTGGAGTGATTCACACCCTAATTCTTTTCCTCTCTCAAAAGCTTTAGTCTTTCCCCCAGATACACTCATATGGGCACCAATTCTCACTTTAACTTCCCTCTTAAGACTAATTTTTAAGATCAATTATTAAGATGGTTTATTCACGTTTCCTTGAGTTTCTGCCAAAAATTTTTGAAAGCTTCCTTTTGGAAAGTTACTTTTAAATCTAAAGGATTTGAAGGTTCTTCTCTAAAGAACGGTGGAAAATCATTCTGGTCTTGAGTTATTCCTGCCCTTTCATTGAAAATTAATTCGTTTTTTATAATTTTTTTACCAATACTGATAACATTATCTCTACTCAGATTAGTACTATACATTGTATTTAATGCTTCCGCTATTATTTCCATATTCTCATATGATGGACCAATAAAATAACAACAACCCATTGAATCTAAAATCGCAGTGTAAAGTTGCAATTCATACGATAAATCTAGTTTTCCTTTATTTTCAGTGAGTTCCCCATAATCTTTCGTTTGACTTGCAACTCTTCCCGCGATAGCCGCACCAGCAGTATGATCTGCACCCATGGGAGTTGTAGCGTATGTCGCGCTCATAGCTTTAAATACTCTTGGCTCATACCCAGAAATTCCTTGACCTTTCACATGGGGAATTCTAGTAAAACCGATTTCTTTCCCAAGATGGCAAACACCATTCCCAAAGAGTTTACCGACTTTCGATCCTTCTTTTATTTCTTCTAAAATTTCAAATACTTTCTGAGCATCGCCCCATTTAACTTTACCGGCGTCCATAGCAACACCCATTGTAACTCCAAATTCAATGGTATCGATCCCAGCATCATCGCATAAATGATCTATTCTCGCTATATCATCAAGGTTATCAATTAATAAGTTAGAACCGTTTGCGAAGATAGTTTCATACTCAAGACTTGAGGTAACATGGTTTCCATTTTCATCAACAAATATATTAGAACATTTAATAACACATGTAGGACTGCAGGGAACGCGTTTCCTTCCCTTTCTAGCAGTAACAAGCTCATGAAGTCTCTCCCCTGATATATCAATGGCTTTATCATATGAACCCATTCTAAAATTTTTGGTGGGCAACCCTCCATAAGCACTCATTGCTCTAACCATATTTGCAGTACCATAAATTGAAAAATTCTTCTTAGACTCTGCCAGTTCTTTGGCAAATGGTTTTGAAACTTCTCGAAACTTTTTTATATCAGATATTCGGACTTCTGAACTTCTTCTAGGAAAAATAATAATTGCTTTGATTTTCTTAGACCCCATAACGGCACCTAGACCACCTCGAGCTGCATGACGACTGGGGTATCCTTCTAAATCGTTCGCAGCAACACTAGCAGCTTTCATTAAATGTTCTCCAGCAGGACCAATTGAATAAATTCCTAATCTTTTTCCGTATTTTCTAGCTAAATCATCATGAAGCTTATAATTCCCAAATCCTTTATATTTCTCAGCAGAATCAAATTTAATACCATCTTTATCAATGAAAATAAATTTTAATTCCGGTGATTTCCCTTCTAAAACTAATGCTCTTATCCCATAAGAGGCTAGCATTATGGAGGGGCGACCACCTACGTTCGCTTCTTTTATCCCATTAGTTAATGGACTTTTTGCCCCAACTGAAGTACGCCCAGAACAAGGAAAAGGACTTCCTGTAAGTAGTCCCGTAGTAAAAATTAGTTTATTTTCCTCACCTAAAGAGTCACATAATGGTGGCACTTCATCATGAATAATTTGAGAACTTAAACCACGACCTCCCAATAGGAAGTATTTTGATTCTTCTGATATATCTTCATATTTTAATTTTTCAGTATCAACATTAATTCTGGCGATTTTCATTATAAAATAATAATAATTGAAATTATATTATTATTACTTAGTGTCAATTTATCATAAATCCTTAGGTTAAACATTTTGATATTTTTTTTACATTTTATTGAAAAAAAATGAACCGATACCTTCTTATTTATTTAATTTGTAAAAAAAAAATTCAGAAAAATGTCAATTAATGAGACATAGATTTAAATATACAACTAGATGTATGATTATTACATCAAGTTATTGTCACATTGTCTTATCACCGTTGTGATATGGGTATTATTGAACTTGCCATATTCTTTTTTAATTTAATAATTTGTGAGAAAATATGAACGAACAATACCGTAATCGTTATTTTAATAATAAAGTAGATGAGAACGCTGTACCTCAAACTTTTTGTTGTGAAACTCCATTTATTGAATCTAGAGACGGTAATAAAGTGTGTTTAAATTGTGGACTAATATTTGAAAGAACTTTTGTGGGAAATGAGCGCAGAGCTTATACTGTGGAGGAGATACAGACCCGCCGTAGGACAGAACCACGGTGGAGAGACTTTGGACCCCGTACAATGCTCCCTAATACGAAGACTGACAGCAAAGGGAAGAGCATTGGTGCGAAAGAACAAGCTCTTTTTTCTCGTCTTTCAAAAATCCAAAATTCTTTAATTTCGAGTATTGAAAGGAATTTTTGGGAAGCTAAACCAAAACTAAAAATGCTTACGTCTAAGCTTAATATTCCAGAATATATTGCAGAAACAGCTTGGAAAATATATAGTATTGTAGCAAAGAAAAAGTTAACAATGGGACGGTCAATTAACGGATTTATAGCAGGATCATTATATGCTGCGATTCGTGTTCATGACTTTCCCCGATTATTAGATGAAGTATGTGAAGCCTCTTTAACACCAAGAAGAACTGTTCATAGGAGTCTTGCAATGATAATTAGGGAGGTTTTACCTGAATTAAACCTTAGATATCAACCTATAACTGCCGAGTCTCTGGTATTTCGTTTTGGAAATGAATTAGACCTTCCAATTCAAATTCAAAAAAACGCAATTAATATGTTGAAAAATGCATCGAAGAATGGATTAAAACGAACAGGAAAAGATCCAAAGGGTTTAGCTGCTGCTTGTATTTACATTGCAGCAAAGAATGGTTCTATTAGAAAAACACAATCAAAAGTAGCTTTTATTGCTAAAATTACTGAGGTTACCTTGAGGAGCCGTGCCAAACAGATTAAAGGTAAGCTTACATAAAGAATTTCACAATTTTGGTTAAAATAAATTAACCTTTTTATATTTTTAATTTCTTTTTATTATTTTGTATCCTCTGGTTTTTCTATTAATAAATTCCATTTAATACCAAGGGTAGCTATTATTAATCCCCCAATCATAAAGCAACATGTGGCAGAAATGAAATATATCCAAAATATCGCAGGTAAAATTGGTATAATATCAAAATCATATAAAGCCGATTGGAATGAAATGTCCCCAGAAAGTGTAGATATATCAGTCTTACCTAACAGAACTAGGAAGTCCATCTTAACAAGAGCTCCGAGTAAAATTACCATTCCAATAACAACCATAAGTTTAGCTAATAAATTATTTTTAATCTTATTACTCTTCGCAGTTTTGAATATAACGAAGCCAATAATTGCATAACACACCATAGAAATAATTAGAATTAACCATAATACTGTTCCTGTTAAGGATATATATTTAGATCCGTAAATAAATTCTGAAAGAAGAATTGGATTTGTCTCTATATTATTAAATTCCATGAAATTTAATGAGATAAAAAAAGTAATCTCAAGGCAAGAAAGGCTCATAAAAATGTAACCGATAATTTCAAGAAATTTTAACACTTTCTTATGTTCCATATTTACCATCACACTTTCTATTAAAATTGTAAGAAAATTTTTTATGCAATTATATTTTTACTTATTATTGTTTTTGAAATTAATAAAAATTATTAATATTATTATTTTTAAGAAAATTTAGTAATATTTCAAATAAAAAACATAAATTGATTTTTTTAAGAGTAATAAGGATATAGATATGGAAACCTCGAAGTGCCAGCACAAAAATGTGAAACGGGAGGGAGGGGATATAATTTGCCAAGATTGTGGTTTAATCTTAGAAGAAAAATTAGCTTCTGAGGATAAACAAACCTACGGTGAATACTTTTCAGAGTCTCAAAGAGATTATGAAAGGCGTATCCGTGTTAACGACTCAAAAGCTTTGCAAGATCCAATCATACGTGAAAAATATGAACGGATAAAGACACTCGAAAAGTGGTTTCGCGATTACGAATCCGATTTCACAGAACAAAAGAAAACCATTGAATTACTAAAAAGTCATGGTATTGGGTTAAATATAGATAATGTAAAATACCGAGAGATTAAAGATCGTTATTTACGTTATAATAAATATCATAGACATAATTATCAAAATATGGTTATAATATTTCTGGCTATAATTTGGTTGGAAATAAAAGACACCACAAATATTCGGATTGAAGAATTTATTGGAGTTTCCAAGGAGTTAGGTCATAAAATCAATAAAAAAATGTTATCAAATGCCATGTTAAAGACAAAAAGAACCGAAAAAATGTTAAAAGAACAGAAAAAAGATGCTTTATTATTAGAAAAAGAGATTAAAAATAAGATAAAAATTGTATTTCAAAAAGATTTGAATAGTATTCCATATGAGAAAGTCCAAGAATTTTTTTCAAATAAGTCTCAATTTGAAAAGACGAAAATTAATATGCAGTTGTTATTAGATAAGATCCTCAACTTAATTCCATATAAACAAATCCAAAACCTAAATTATAAAGCTTTTACAGCAGGCTTAATCTATTATATCGGACAAACCTTGGAGAATAGAAAGATTTTTACACAGAGTATTATTGAAAGATATAGCAAATTCTCAAGTACTACTATTAGAAAGAAATATCACTTACTAAAAGATATCTTGGGAGTACCTCAAGAATTTAAACCCTAATTCTTTAAACTTTATTAAGTATTTTTAAGGAATAAGAAACAATTAAAAACTTTAGAACCTATGATAATTATTATTTAACAATTTTTACTAATACATTTATAACAAATATGTCAACAGTAAAAAATTCCGGTGAAACTTATTATTCTCAATCAGTAGATGATCTATTAGAACATTTCAATACTGATCCTGATCAAGGGTTAAGTTCTTCTGATTTAGAAAACAGATATCTAAAATCAGGATACAATGAATTACCAAAAATTAAAAAATCTATTTGGAAAATATACCTTGCTCCAATTTTTAATTTTTTAATAGTCATCCTTCTTATTACTGGAGTAATAGTTGTTATTTTGGGTTCTCCCGGTGAAACTGTCATTACATTCACAGTTGTAGTAATAAATTCTGCTACTGTTATTGTTCAACAATTAAGAGCCCAAAAAGCACTAGAATCTCTAAAACAAATATCTGCTCTGAAAGCTACGGTTCTAAGGGATGGAGATCAACTAGAGATTCCCAACAGAGAATTGGTACCTGGAGATATAATTTTATTAGATCAAGGAGATAAAACTCCCGCAGATGGAAGAATTATTAATCAAATTAATTTAAGAGTAGATGAAGCACCTTTAACTGGTGAAAGTGAACCTGTAGAAAAAACCCATAAAATATTAGAGAAAAATGATGTACCCATTCAAAAACAAACCAATATGGTGTTTATGGGAACATATGTAAATACTGGAAGGGCAAAAGCCTTAATAACGGGTACTGGTGTGAATACACAGATAGGAAAAATATCTACAACTCTAAATGAAATGGGGAGTATTGAAGATATTCCATTGACGAGAAAACTGAATAGATTGGGATATATTTTGGGAACAATCGTATTGATCAATTTATTCATATTAATATCTTATAAATTCATTCTTTTAGCTAATGAAGGAAATTTTATTCAATCAGAAATTAGCAGTGCTTTAGTAAGTTCTATTTTAAGGGCAACAAATATACTGCCAATAAATCTACCCTTATTAAGCACTCTAGTCCTTATAACAGGCGTTTTAAGCATGGCCCAACACGGAGTAATTATCAAAAATCTATCAGCAATTGAATCACTGGGTCGTGTTTCTGTTATCTGTTCGGATAAAACTGGTACAATTACAAAGAACGAGATGACCGTTGAAAAATTTTGGATAAATGGGAAAGAGTATGATGTTAGTGGATCCGGGTATGATGCAGAAGGCGGGATATCATTCAATGGAGAAATTATCCCTCTTAACGAAAATTCTACATTTCAGACATTCATTGATTCAATTGTTTTGAATAATAACGCGCAACTTGTTTTCGAAGATGTAAAAGTTAGGGTAGGACATAAAAAAGAAATGGCAGTAAGACGTGCATTAGGATCCCCTACCGAAGCAGCCTTGCTTGTTTTATCTGAAAAGGCTGGTTATATTCCATATGATGTAAAAAAAAAATATACTCTTCTTACCGAATTTTCTTTTAGCTCCGAATTAAAACGTATGAGCTCGATCTATGAATTAAAGGAAACTAATAAAGATATTTTTGTATTCTCTAAAGGAGCCCCTGAGAATATTATTACCATTTGCTCTCAGATTGAAATAAATGGAAATATTGAAAAATTTGATAATAATAATAAAACAGAAATCTTAGAAGAAATAAGGGATCGAGCAAGTCAAGGTTTTAGAACATTATCTATTGCTTATAAAATGTTAAGTGATATAAATCAACCAAAACGTGAAGTTATCGAAGATAACCTAATATTTTTAGGATATGTTTCAATTATGGATCCTCCCCGTATAGGTGTTAAAGAATCAATAGAGGAATGTCAATCTGGTGATATAAAAGTTATTATGATAACTGGTGACCATCCAGCCACAGCGAAAACTATTGCTACTCAAATGAGCATTTATAAAGAGGGAGATATTTTAGCAGAAGGAAAACAAATTAAAGATTTCAGTGAAACTGAATTTGAAGAAGTGTCTGTATTCGCTAGAGTGGAGCCTTCTGACAAGGAAATCATTGTAAATCACTATCAAAATAAAAATCACGTTGTAGCAATGACCGGAGATGGGATAAATGATTCTCTCGCCTTAAAATTAGCGAATGCCGGTATTGCTATGGGAATAACAGGAACTGATGTTGCCAAAGAAACTGCTGATATGGTTATCTCAGACGATAACTTTACTTCAATTGAAAAAGGAGTTCGGATAGGTCGCGGTCTTTTTTCAAAAATTAGAACAATAATCTACTTCTTCATATGCTTGAATATAATGGAAGCGATTATTTTTTTCTCTTATGAATTCATCCCAATATTTGATCTCTTTAGTTCAGAATGGCAACATATTTATATTTTTGGCATTGTACACTCACTACCTTCCTTAGCACTGGTGATTGATACACATCCTAAGGATATTATGCACGAAGCTCCTAGAGATGAAGAACAAATATTGAATAAGAATCTGTGGATAATGTTATTGGTACAAGCGTTTTTGATGGGAATAGGATTAGTATTAGCGTTACAATTAACTTTAGGGGGTGCCATCCCATTAAATGAATGGAATTTAAACCCAAATATTAGTTATGTTGTTCCAGGACAAGAACTGGCTCAAAAAGCAAGAACGATGTTCATTACAACAATATTTATTGTTGAAACAAATTTCATATGGTCCTTCAGAAGGCCAAATTCATCTCTCTATAAAAGTTTAAAAGAAGAATTATCCATTTCTCTATTGGTTATTTGTCTATTTACGTTAACATTACACGTGCTATTTATTTGCTTTTCTTATTCCGCAAATTATTATGTAAATGATGTTCTTGGCCTAAATTTGCAAATAAATTTTATGTTCCTTAGCGGCACGGACTGGTTAATATGCATATTACTAGCTTTACCTGGTATCCTCGGTATTGAAATTTATAAAAATATTGCAAGGAAGAAGAAGGTTTTCTTCTAATTGTCTTTATAATTAAGCCAACTTTAAATATTATAACCTATCTTATAAACCTATTATGAGTAACCTCAACTCTTTAAAAACAGATATTATCAAACGTTTTGATGAAAAACTCATCGAATTAAAAGATAAACTTCCGCCTTTGGGCAAAAACATTGGAAATAGTTGTGCTGCTGACACTTTGAATAGTATCATGGATGTATTAAATTTGGGAGAAGGAAAAGATAGTTACTTTAATAATCTAGCTGTGCCATTTAGCGGTTTTGCCCAATTCAAGGGTAAAAATGGATGGAAGGGACCATGTGGTGCTATTTCTGGTGCTCTAGCCGCTATTGGTATCATAATGGGAGGTCAGGATAAAATAAAAGATCTAGATGTGCCAAAAGTATATGGTAAAGCTGTAAGATTTGCTAAAAGGTTTGAAGAAGAATTTGGGTCAGTAATGTGTGAGGAACTTTGTGGTTTTGATTTGAATATCGATCTTAGACAGTATGTAAAAACCAGAGCTTGGGAAAATAAATGCTGTAAATTCATTCTATTTGCAGTTGATAGTGTATCTAAAATTACTAAAAAAGAACTTAAACAAAATTGGAGCTAAATACCTATTTTTTAAAAAAAAGTAATATTAAAAGGTATGATTATTATACGTAATTTATTATATTGAATAGAATTTTGAATTCAATTATCTCTAAATTATAATACTAAAATTGGTAGATCCAATATGGAATTAACAGAAGAAAACTTTTATAATCTTGAATTAGAGCAAATTTATAAAAAACTTCAAACTGATCCTGATAGTGGATTAACTCAAAAGGAAGCCACGAAACGATTGGTAGAGTTTGGTTTAAATGAGATACCTAAAGTCTCAAAAGGGTTCATTAAAATATACTTAGCGCCTTTATTTAATTGGTTAATCGTTATATACCTTATTGGGTCCTTAATATTATTCTTAGCATGGGCTTTTGGTGGAGAAGGAAACCTAACCTTTATAGCCTTAACTTTAGGAATTGTTTTTCTTAATTGTTTGGTTGCTATTATTCAACAATACAGAGCAACTAAAAAACTTAAAGCTTTACGCGAACTAACTGCTCCTACATCTACTATTATTAGAGATGGACAAAAGATGGAGGTTCCTACAAAAGATATTGTTAAGGGAGATCTTTTAGTTATAAATCAAGGAGATAAAATTCCTGCAGATGCTAGAATAGTTGAAGCTTTTAACCTCATAGTAAATGAAGCATCATTAACAGGAGAAAGTGAGCCCGTAGAAAAAATTGAATCTGGAAAAGCGATAAGTGAAAAGGAAATTGCTATAGGTGAACGTTCGAATATGGTGTTTTATGGAACCTATATTACAACAGGTACTGGAAAATCTATCGTAGTAAAAACGGGAGGAGATACTGAAATTGGTAAGATCTCTCATGGCCTGGAAGAAGCCGGAACCAGTGAAATCCCAATTCGAGAGAAAATGAATAATTTTGGTAAATGGTTAGGACTGGCTGTTTTTATATTTTGGTTTATAACATTGATGGTAATTTGGATCGCAAGTGGATTTACTCGACTTGAGATTGTTGAAAGTTTAAATTCTGCACTTGATTTAATGCCTATAAATATTCCTCTACTCGTAACGATTGTTTTGATAACAGGAGTTCTCGCAATGGCTCACCATGGTGTAATTATAAGAAATCTCGCATCAGTAGATAGCTTAGGGCGTGTTAGTGTTGTTTGTTCTGACAAAACGGGAACTTTGACTAAAAATCAGATGTCCGTTCAACATGTTTGGACTAATGGTTCAGTTTTTAGAGTTACAGGCGGGGGATATGCTCCTGATGGAGATATAGTTTTAATGGATGATCCTAAGGATCATATTTATGTAAAGCACATTGATGAATATCCACATTTAAAATTACTTTTAACTGCAGGTTTTTTAAATAACAATTCTGCATTAGTAAAAAATGAAATACAGATCTCCGGGAAAACCCACTATAATTGGGAGGTAATTGGCTCTCCTACGGAAGGAGCATTGATGGTTTTATTTCAGAAAGGGATGGGTGATTATCTTCTTGATGAATTTAAGTCTATAACAGAATACCCTTTTGATTCCTCTGTAAAAAGGATGACCAAACTCTATAAGAGAGACCATGTCTACGTTTCTTTTACAAAGGGAGCAAGTGAAGTTTTAATGCCTTTAAGCAAGAAAATTATATATCATGATAAAGAAATTGAATTTACTGACGAAATTAAAAAAAAAGTAATGGAAATTGTTGATCTATATGCAAATCAAGGATACAGAATACTGAGTTTATGTTATAAAGAAATGGATGAAATTCCTCCTGAAGGTGATGATGGTAGAAAAATAAGTGAATCAGATTTAACCTTTATTGGATTTGTAACAATATTAGATCCTCCAAGAGAGGGTGTGAGAGAATCTGTAGAACAGTGCCATGAAGCGGGAGTAGAAGTTGTAA
Source organism: Promethearchaeia archaeon (assembly GCA_029856085.1). GTDB lineage: Archaea > Asgardarchaeota > Lokiarchaeia > Sigyniarchaeales > SOKP01 > Loki-b32. The sequence goes on from JAHQWI010000202.1 coordinate 13,282, forward strand.
TGATTACCGGTGACTCGCCAACTACAGCTAGAGCAATTGCTTCACAAATAGCAATTATAACTCAAGAAAGCGATATTGTAGCAGAAGGTAAAGAAGTTAAAAATATTGAATCATACGAAGAATTTTCGCAAATACGTGTATTTGCACGGGTTTCGCCAGAACATAAAGAGGATATCGTGGAAAATTATCAAGCACAAAAAAAAGTCGTCGCCATGACAGGGGATGGGGTAAATGATGCTTTAGCTTTAAATATGGCAGATGCAGGTGTGGCAATGGGAATCACAGGAACCGATGTAGCTAAAGAGGCTTCAGATATGGTAATCTCAGACGATTCTTTTAATTCTATTGTAACTGGCATTCATCATGGGAGAGGTATATTTGCAAGAATCCGTGCTGTAGTGTTCTTTTATATTTGCATCAATGTTTTTGAAGGGATTGTTCAATTCATATTAGCAATTATTTTAGATTTGCCATATTTCCTCAATCTTGAATTTTACAATCAATGGATCTTTCTCTCAATTACTTTACATATGTTTCCAGGTTTAATCCTTACATTTGACTCAACATCCGAAGATGTAATGAAAGAAAAACCAAAAGATTCAGAAGAGATACTATCGAAAAACACTATTATTCTTTTATTCATATTTGGAATTTTATTAACTATTAGCATGGTTGTGGTTTATTCAATCACCTTTAGTGGAGTATATCCAACACCAGACATTTT
>JAHQWI010000203.1 GCA_029856085.1 Promethearchaeia archaeon
GGTAACTTACATCTCAGAGATATACTGAGAAAATTAGAGAAATTGAGATAATAACAATATAGATACTAATTTCTCGCCTCATTTTTCTCTCAAATTAGTTAAAGACTCTTTTAATGTAAAAATATTATATTATGCTTTTAAAAATTCATCATTCCCATTCTTGATGAGACATCTCAAAAATATGAATGGATTGTAATTTTTCCCACAAATTTGATTTCAAATTAGATAATAAGATTTTTTTGTATACAAACTTACTCTTGACAAAATAAAACCGAAAACATTTAATAAGTAAAATATAATTATTATTCAAACATAGTTTTAAGTAAAAAATATGTTGTGAATAGTAATGTCGACTATGGATGATAAAATTAATAGAAAAATTCATCTTGTGAAGGATATCTTAAAAAATGTTTATGAAATTCTAGAATTATTTAAACCATTACTAGAGGTAATGTTAGAAATGGAAGAAGCTGAACATTATAAGAAAAATGGTGTTTTTGAAAAAGTAGCTTCTCTTTTTGGTGAAATTTCTATACTATGCAAAGAAATAGAAAATGATTCACCTTCACTAAACCTATTCCTGGACAATCTAGGAAATTAGATCTCTAGTTTAGAGTTAATTATCCTTATTTTAAAAGTCTTGTTGGTAATATTAGTTTCATTTAATAAGAATTTGTTTTGAATATATAGGATTTTTTCTATTCAAAGCATTAATATTTACAATGCGCCCGCCGGGAATTGAACCCGGGACGCTGACTTGGGAAGCCAGCATATTACCACTATACTACGAGCGCTTAAATTATAATATAAGCTTATTTTATTATAATTAGGATTATTAATTAAATCTTTTTGAAATGATAAAATAATATAGTTTTCAAAACCTTATGACATTTTAAAGTATTTCCAAGAAAACATTTATTTTAAAACAATAAATCCTTCCCCACATCTTTCCCATAAAGAAAATTCTTAAAAAAATGTCAATTAAACTCAGATCAAAAGTAAGTACGTTTCAAATCATAGAACAAACGACATTCTCATCAAGATTAAAACGAATAACACTATTAAAATTATAGGAGTGTAATAAGAAAACAACAATTTTGTAAAATCTTGTAAAACAGATTTTAGATTGCTCCATTCGAATCAATCAAAGATCCAAGTAAAATAATATTAGTTAGCTTAATCTAAATGTAAATCTCTACTTTAGAGAAAAAAGTGATAAATATGCCACGAAAAGCAGAAACCAATCTAAAGGATATCCCTGGAGGCATTGGAGATACATTTGATAAATACCAATTAATAATCGAAAATACTAATGATTTAATTACAATTTTAAATCACAATTTTGAGCATGAATTCATTAATAAGAATGCCTATTTTAATACATTAGGCTATACAGAAGAAGAGATTATTGGAAAGAAACCAAGAGAGTTCACCCATCCGGATGATCTTCTTAGAGCTGCGAAAGCTATAAGACAAGGGTTATTGCAGGGAGAAGTGAAAGAGCAATTTCGAATAAGACATAAAGATGGACATTATATCTGGTTAGAAACAGAAGGAAAATTTTTTACAAGTCAAAATGGTGCTTTAAAAACAATTTTAATTTCAAGAGAAATAACTGAACGTAAGAAAATTGAAGAGAAACTTGAGAAATCGGAAGAAAAATACAGACTAATCCTAGAAAATGCGAATGATTTAATTACGATTATTAATGAAAATCTAATACATGAATATATCAATGAAAAAGCTTATTTTAATATATTGGGATATAAGAGTGAAGATATCATTGGTAAGACACCATTAGAACCTTTACATCCAGAAGATATTAAAGCTGCTACTAAGATTTTAAGAAATGGTTTTAAATTTGGGGAAGGAAGTAGTGAAATGAGGGTTAAGCACAAAAAAGGATATTATATATGGTTAGAAAATAGAGGGAAAACATTTACTGATTTAGATGGTAAAAAGAAAGCATTAATCATTTCTAGAGATATTACAGAACGAAAAAATGCTGAAAGACTTATTATTGATGAGAATAAGAAACTACTAGAAATAAATCAAATTAAAAGCGAATTAATAACAATAGCTTCACATGAACTTAAAACACCATTGAATTCTGTTGCTGCAGCCTCTCAGTTTCTTTTAAATACTTTAAAGGAACAAATTGGAGAAGATGCGTTAAAATTTGTTGAGATGATTCATAGGGGGGGACAAAGACTAAAGTTATTAATCGAAAATCTACTTGATGTGTCTACAGTTGAATCGGGCAAATTAAGCTTACATCTGCAAGATGAAAATATTGTTGAAATAATAGATGAATGCATTAGTGATATAAAATATTGGGCTGAAAAACGAAATATTATTATCAATTTTGAACATCCAAAAGAACTTAAAGTAATAATTGACCGAATCAAAATTGAACAAGTAATTACTAATCTACTTTCAAACGCTATTAAATACACTCCTCCTAAAGGGGAGATCCATATAATTCTAAATGAGACCGATTCTTGGATAAAGATTTCTATAAAAGATGATGGTATTGGGTTAACAAAGAAAGAAAAAGAGGGTTTGTTTAAGAAATTTGGTAAAATTGAACGATATGGAAAGGGCTTTGATGTAGAAAGTGAAGGATCGGGTCTTGGATTATATATCTCAAAAGAAATTGTGGAACTCCATGAGGGAAAGATTTTAGTAGAATCAAATGGGCGGAATCAAGGTTCCACCTTTATTATAAGATTACCTAAATCCTAATATTCTCAAATGTTAGAACCTTGATTTTGTCTTGCTTTTTTTAAAAAATTATAATTTTTAAAGTATAAAATGGTTTTTATATTATAGGAATTAAATTTATAATTATTAATCCAATAAATTGTTATAAAACCTCTACTATCAATTTTAACTAGACAATTATGGAGAAATTTGATTTGATTTCTAAAAAACTTAATCGCTTCATCCCAGGAGCGTTATTTGGGTTATTATCTATAACATTTGGTTTTTTAGGAGATTTAATAGCATATTTAATGTATCCTGGGTATGATTTCACAAAAAGGGCTGTAAGCTCATTGTGTAAGGGGCCGGGAGGTTTGTTTTTTCAGATTGGTACTGTTTTTTCCGGGATATTTGCTTTTTTCTTTGTAATTTATCTATGCAGCACCTTTAATAAAGAAGAAGTTAGTGAAAAGTTAAGAAAAAGTGCTGTAATCTTAGGGATTATTTCATGTGTGTGTTTTATCTTTTTAGGCGCATTTTGTGGATCAAATCCTATAATTGCTCTGATACATGGTGTTTTTTCTATAGTAAGTCTGCAAGCGGGATTATTTTATATCACATTTTTCAATATTCTACTCCTTAAAGATTCCAAATATCCAAAATTACTGGCATTTTTTGGTTTTTTGGTTTCTTTCACTCTATTATTATTAATGATTCTGTTTTACTTACACCTTTTACCTACTTTGAGGTTTTTAATGATAATCTTACCCTCACTAGAATGGATAAATGCAATTGGATTGATCTTCTGGTATTTAATCATTTCTCTTTATATGATATACAAAAAAATCTAATTCTAAAAGGTAGAGATCCTCTTTGTATTTGATTTATATGGAAATTTTTATTAAGAATAAAAGGTTGACAAAATATTATGAAAAGGATAAATGAATTCTTTGATAACCTATTCAAGGTTATACCAGGTTATATCTTTGGGCTATTAACATTTGTTGTCGGCTTTTCTGGTTTTATTATAGCCCTTTTATTATCTCCAGAATATGTAATGTGGGAGAAATCTATAAGTCTGTTAGGACACCATCCTGGGGGAATTTTTTCAAGATTTGGGTTAATAATTTCGAATACTCTAGCAATACCTTTTTTAGTCTATCTTGGGAGTACTCTAAAAGATGAAAATGTGAGTGAAAAAGAAAGGAAGATTGCAGTGGGCGCGGGAATCTTTATTTCCATAAACGCTGTATTAACTGGAGCTGTGTCGGGTGGAGGTCTTAGTGATTTGCATGGCTTATTCGCTCTTTTAAGTTGGTTGGGGGGCAATGTAGTTTGTTTTATTTTTGGTCTTTTGATGTTAAAAAGTTCAAAATATTCAAAATCTGCAGCGTATTTTAGTTTTATAATAGCTGGTATTTTTGGTTCTTTTCTTATACCGTTTTTCATCACCAATTTTTGTAACGCCTTTCCAGATATATGTGGCTCATTTGGGAAAAAGGTATACACTATTATGCCTGTGTATGAATGGGTTGTCATGTTTTCTATTCTCATTTGGTATTTATTTAATTCGATTTATATGTTATATAAAAAGATATAATTATCATTGATATGAAAAAAAATTAGTGATAGACTCCATGAAAAATTTAAATTATGAAAAAAATATAAAAATTGACGAGAAAGATGCACTAATAATTGTTGATATGCAAAATGATTTTTTACCTGGAGGATCATTGCCTGTGGAAGATGGAGATCTTATTATAGAAGAAATAAATATGACTGCTAAAAAATTCAAAAAAAGTGGAGGGTTTGTGGTATTAACTCAAGATTGGCACCCAAAAAATCATCTATCTTTTGCGAGTAATCATCAAGGAAGAAATCCTGGTGATGAATTTATGTCTGAAGATGGAGCAATTGGTCCCGTTTTATGGCCAGATCACTGCGTTCAGAATACAAAAGGTGCTGAATTTCATAAAAATTTAAAGTTGGATTTATCAGATAAAATAATTCAAAAGGGAATGAATCCTAATGTAGATAGTTATTCTGGTTTCCAAGATAATGATAAGAAATCAGAGACAGGACTTAGAGATTATTTGGAATCAATAAATATTAAGCGTATTTTTGTATGCGGTTTAGCATTAGATTATTGTTGTTATTATACAGCCATGGATGGAGTCGATTTTGGGTATGAAGTATATTTCTTAGTTGATTTGACGAGAGGTATTGACGTACCAGAAGGGAATATTAAAAACGCCTTAGAAAATATGATAAATAAAGATATCAAATTTGCAAATAAGGTTAGTTTCAAATGAATAATAAAGATTTTTTTATATCTTACTTTTTATTCAATTAATGGAAATAAAATTCCCCTATAAGTCAATTTTACTAGTATGCAGCGTAGGAGTTGCCAGAAGTAGAATGGCTGAGGGGTATTTAAGAGATTTTTTTTCCAATAACAATATTGACGTAGAAGTTATATCAGGTGGTATTTCTTCTCATGCAAGAGATGGGATGCTTATCTCTATGGATGCAAAATTAGCAATGGAAGAAATCGGGATTAAACTTTCTGAAACTTCTCTTTCCATTGACTTAAAAAGATATCCAGAGATAATAGAAAAAGCAGATCTTATTCTAACGTTAACAGAGAAACATAAAAAAGAAATTCATGAATTCATTGGTAAAAATCATAAAGAAATATATACAATAAAAGAATTTGGTGGAAAATCTGGAGATATTGAAGATCCAAGCATGAAGGAAGAGATTTTTACGAAGGTTAGAAATGAAATTATTGAGTATTTAACTGAAGGGTTGAAAAAGTATTCATTTTAGAACATGATTGAATATATCATAATTGCTTTACTTCAAGGAATTTTTGAATGGCTTCCTATCTCAAGTTCTGGACAGACCATGATTATTTCTACCAATTTATTCGGGATATCTCCTGAGAATGCATTTAGTCTCGCTATATGGTTACATTTAGGTACTATGTTTGCAGTTTTATTAAAGTTTAGAGGAGATTTCTATGGAATAATAAAAAGCTTAATACCTAGAGGTACTAGGGTGGAAAAGATTGACATTAAAAAACGGAATTGGTTAATTTTTGCTACGATAGGCACCGGAGTAACAGCCTTACCACTGTACTTCATATTTAAAATAGTATTTCTGGATGTATTTTCGGCTAAGCAAGGAGATATAACTACACTTTTCATTTCAGGCTTATTAATCCTTACAGGGATAATTATAATTAAGACCAGAAATGTCTATGGTGATGCTAAAATAGTTAATGCTTCTAAAGCGAAGATTCAAAAAGATAGCACCTTATCAGGTCTTATCCAAGGCTTTTCAATATTACCAGGTGTTTCTCGTTCCGGAGTTACAGTTTCAGCAATTTTACTTGAAAAATATGAACAGAAAGATGCCCTTAGATTAAGTTTTTTAATGTCTGTTCCTGTCGTTATCGCCTCAATTATTGTGGATATCTTATTTGGCGAAGGTTCAATATTTGGTACTTTAAATTTGGTTACAATTATTATAACGACTTTAGTCAGTTTTTTAATGGGATATTTAACAATAGAATTATTACTACGAATAGCAAAAAAAATTAATTTTGGTTATTTTTGTGTTTTATACGGTGTAATTGCTTACCTTATTATCATTCCTTTCATAATAATCCCTTAAAGAGCTATTACATAGTCTTTTATAAATTTACTTAACACATTCTCTATTTTTGGTATTCCTTTAAAACTTGGAAAATCATTCAAATCAATAAGGTACAATTTATCTTGATCAATAGGCTTAACTAAGTCGAAACCAAAAATTTTAAGCTTCAATTCCATTGATAATATTTTCGAGAGTTTTATTATATCTTCTGTAATTTCAAATTCTTCCCGTTCAATCAAACCTACATCAATATTATCTGGTTTTTCTCTTAAATATATATATATAGGATTCTCTCTTTTTATTCCAAAAACCTCATCACCAATTACATAAATTTTATATTCAAACCCATCGCACTTAATAAATTGTTGAATATAGACATCATAGTATAAGAATTTATTATATCTTTCACAGAATTTATCGACGTCATCAATTTCTTGAACGAGAAAATTAAATCTATTATATTTATCATGTTGATAATGACTTTTAATGACAATAGGCAATTTTGGAAGAGCCCATTCTTTAAATTTATTAACATCTGTTAAAGATTGGTTCCAAGAATTGGGCATAAGAAACTTTCCCAGTGCATCTTCATGTTTTTCTAAAGCGGTTCTTAGCGAATAGTCAAGAGCAATTTTATTTTTGCATATTAAAACAGTATTTACATCATGGAGAGTAGGTATATTATAGATCTTGGCAAAATGCAGCATATCAATTGAGCATTCATTTCTAACCTTGACAACTATCAAATCAGCATTCTTAAAAGACTGAGGCATATCGGAAAGGCAAAAAAAATCTTGGGTAGGATCATGAAGTATCAAATTCAATGTTTTTACCTGTTGAAGTCTGGTAATAACTTTTTTAATTATATTGTGATTTTGAATTACAGAAAATACAATTTTTTTAACCATTATAATCAAAAAAAGTGGATTATATTCTTAAATTTAATTAGTTCAAATGTGTTTTAAAAGTTTTAACTAAAACCTTGATAATAGATGATAAATTGTTTTTTTAACGAGGAGAAAATTAATAAAAGTTAAGAGAATTGGGTTCAAGATAAAACCATTTAATTTAATAGAACCACAAAGATTCAGTGTTAACCTCGACTAAATACGAAAATTCAATTCCTTATATTAAAATGATTTAAATATGATAACTTTATATAAACAATAATATGGCTGATAAAATTAATTGTGCCATTGTTGGAGTAGGCGATGTAGCATCAGCCCTTGTTCAAGGTGTTCAAAATTATAAAGAAAATCCCGACAAAATTATGGGAATTCTTCCAGAAATTAATCAATATGACATTAATGACATTAATTTTGTCCTTGGAATTGATGTCAATTCAAATAAAGTTGGGAAAGATTTGAGTGCTGCTATTTTTGCTGAACCAAATTGTAATATGAAACTTTTCAAACCCGATTTCTTAAATGCCCCAGTGATCAAAGGTCCGATTATGGATGGATTAGACAGTAATATTAAAAACATAATACCAACCGATGAAAATCAAAAACCATTGGATATTATTAATGAAATAGAAAGCAGAAATGTGGATATTACAGTAATCTTACTCCCCACAGGAACCCATAAGGCAGTAAAATTTTATGCAATGAGCGCTCTTGACGCAGGATCATGTGTAGTAAATGGAATGCCCTCATATGTAGTAAAAGATCCTGAAATTGTTGAAAAAGCAGAGAAATTTGGACTTTCTTTAATAGGAGATGATGTAAAATCACAAATTGGAGCAACAATAATCCATAGAGCTTTAACTAATCTCTTTCCAATGCGAGGGGCCATATTAGATAGAACAATTCAACTAGATTGGGGTGGTTCTAGTGATTTTTGTAATTTATTAACACCCATGCCAAACGGTTCCTTAAGATATGAGGAAGGAAAAAGACAATCTAAGACTGAAGCTGTGATCGCAAACCTTCAAAATAAGGATAATGTAGATTGTCAGATTTCTGCTGTAGATTATATCCCATTTCTAAAAAATCAAAAAGAGGCATATATGAGGCTGGAAGGACGCATTTTTGGAGGAGCACCAGTAAGGATAGACATCACCATGTTTGTTGAAGATGGGAACAATTCAGCGGGAATAATAGCAGATTGTATAAGGATCAGTAAAATTGCTAAAGATAGAAATATCGGAGGAGTACTTCATTCAGCATGCTCATTCTTTGCTAAACATCCTCCAGAACAATTAGATGATTATATTGCTAAGAAGAGGCTTATTGATTTTATAGAAAATAGAAGTAAGAAATAAGCTTATTGAAGAATTCGCTTTAATCATCTTAATTTTATAAATCTAATTCTAACTTTTTACCTTAACTGGGGCTTTAAATAATTGTTGTCTTAGATTAAGTATGTTATAGATGTAATCTGAAATTAGACTTACTGCTTCTGGGATGCTTCTAAAACTTGGAAAATCATTAATATCAACTATAAATGGTACTCCTTCTTTAGTTAAAACATAGTCTATCCCAAAAATAGCCATACCTAGTTTTCTGCCTAATCGTAAAACTCTTCTTTTTAATTGTTTCTCTATAGGTACTCTAATATGTATAAGTTCTAGTGGAGATAAGTCAGTTCTATCTTGTAATCGATTATAAGAAGTTATAGAAACAGCCCATCGATCAATTACATAAATTTTGTATACTATCTCAAATTCACCCATGTATTCTTGAAAAAACAAGTTATTATTCTTATATTCCGAAGTTAACTTCTTAAATTGGTCCAAATTTTTAGCAATTCCAAGAATTCTATCATTTTTAGGAAGAGAAGGAATATTATGCGTGTCTAATTTAACAATAAGATTCTTTCCATTATTACATGCTTCATACGCTTCATAAGAAGAATGGTAAATTTGGGGAATATTTAACTTCTTACATTTTTGATTGATGAAGTTAAAAGTGTTAATTCTACTTTCACAAATTTTAACTGAATTCAAACTGTTTAATAAAGGAATATCCGGAGCATATTGGTTTATCGCATTATAAATTGTTTGATTTGAATCTTCTGATAATAATTTTAAAATAATTAATGAAATAGGATATTTTTTTATCTTTTTCCTAAAATATTTAACATTAAAATTATCAGATCCGGTTTTAAAAAGGTTTATAACAGAGAAGTTATAGTTTTTACTACAGAATTTCTTGATCTCTTGAAAAATTTCAAGATCACGATTACAAATAGCGCCAATATAAATCCTATTAAACTTATTTGACACAATAAAAACCCTATTATTTGATAATTTATGAATAAATTATGGTATTTAAATATATTGATCATTCAAGGTACTAACAAATAATTATATTCATTATATGAATTGGATTTAAATTACTATTTTATTTTATAATTATTAAAGAACAGACCATTTTCTAAAGAAAAGCTTTAAGGTAAATTTATTGAAAAAAATAGGAATAATTATTGATAAATACCATTTAAAGTATAAAGTATCTGAATTCTTGAAGTATTTAAATAGTAAAGCAGATGTAAAAATATATACTGAAGAAACTTTTCTCTTAGATAGTTCTAAAATAGAGTTTGACGAAAATTTATTTTTTGTTAAGGGAAAAGGAGATCTAATATTAGCCTTTATAAAATTAATAGAAGATTTAACTAATATCCCTGTTATAAATTCTTATAGGGGAACTTGGTTAGCAATTAATAGGTTTTTAAATAGTGTGATTTTGAGAGGGGCTGGTATTCCAATACCGGATTTCTCATTGAATCCTAAAGGAAGCATTCCACCATTCGAGGATTATATTATAAAAAATATTATTGATCAGAAAAATTGGAAATTTAAACCAATAGTACATAAAGAAAATGGAAGATTAAAAGTAGCTGATGAGAGAGCCTTGAATGAAGTTGATAAAGTTGATCCAAAATATAATTATCTTTACTATCAAAAATTTATTAAAAGCAAATGGGAATTTAAAATCTACGGGATCGGGGATGAGATTTACTTTTATAAACAGATACCTATTTTAATCAATCCTAATAAAATAGAATCAAGAAGAAAAATTGATAGAGAACCAGAATTAGAAGAATATTGTTATAAAGCGATGGAAGTAATGGATCTAAAATTAACTTCAATGGATTTTTTAAAATCGAAAGAACAATTCTTTTTAACAGACATTAATTGCACCCCAAATTTTAATTATATTAAAGATGGTCATAAATTAGTAGCAGATTTTCTATTAAAACAAGCAAAAATATAATAATTATGAAAAAAATGAAGATCGGGATTTTATCAAAAAGAAAAACAATGTTCACGGGCAAAATAAAAAATTTCTTGGAGAACAAAGGATTTACAGTTACAGTTTATACTCTAGAAAATTTAGCCATTAACGAAAATCTCTTAAATAATGATTTCTACATTTTAAAGTCAAAAAACCTTTTTTTTCTTTATGCAGGTTATTATTTAGAAGCAAACAATATCCCAGTTATTCCCAAACCTCAAATGTCATTTATACAGAAAAATCGAATTCATTCGCATTTTTTAATGAAAAGAATAGGATTATTTACTCCTGAAATTTATTTAGGTACAGTTGATACATTTAAGAATCAATTGAATTTAGATGATTTTCCCTTTATATTGAAACCAATCATGGGTTCAGGGAGTAAAGGAGTTAGAATTATTAGAACCTATGACGAAATAAAATCAGAAAATAACACAATCTTATACATGGAAAGGTATATTAATGGTATTCACTATAATGTTTATTTTATTGATAATGAAATTTGCACTTTAATTAAACCACCATTATCACATGAACATGTTGATATGAAAAAAATTGAAACTCCGGATGATATACGAAATGTAATTCAAAAATGGAGAAATTACTTCAATGGGGAACTATTATTTGGACATTTAGATATGGTTCGAGAAGATGCTAGTAATAATCTCTTTACAGTTGATGTTGGAAGCTTCCCAGAGTTCAGCCAATGGAAGTGTAGAATTTCACCTGTTGATAGAATTTGTGAACTTATTTTAAAGAAATACGAGAATCTAAAATAAAATAATGTTTGATTTTGAATGAGCCCAAACGCAGAAATTGAAAAATCTAAGATTTATGGAGAAAAACAAAAGGTTAGATTATATAAAATAAAACACTTTATATTTGATTTTGGGGGTGTTTTAATTGAAAAAACATTTGTATTAAAAAATTTGCTTGATATGGTTGAAGTAGATTTGAATATTACCATTCCGAGAATGGAAAACGCTTATATGAGAAAAATTAAGCGCAGTTTAAGTTCTGGGAGAATCTCGTCGAATGAATTCTTAGAAAAAATATTTAATAAATTTTATTATCCATTTCAAAAAACCGATGGAGCTTTACCCCCTAAAAAAGTAAATGCAGAGTACTATTTGGAATTATGGTTTGATTTATACTCACAAGTAACCCATTTCTCCTCAGAAATGGCAGAAATAATTGAAAGGTTACATCAGGCAGGATATACAGTTAGTTTAATGTCAAATACTCACGATATTCATGTTAAATCAAACATGTTAAAAGGTTTTTATGATACTTTTGATAATGTTTTCCTATCAAATGAAATTGGATTAATTAAACCTGATATGGAAAAATATAAATATGTCATGAAAGAATTAGATACCTCGCCAAAAAAATGTGTCTTTATTGATGATAAAATCAAAAATTTAGTACCGGCTAGGGAATTAGGAATTATAGTTATTAGATTTGAATTATTTGAAAGATTCAAGGAAACTTTAAATGAATTAGGAATAGGAGATATTGGTAAAGATCTTCGACATAAGGTAAGGCAAAAATATAAAAAATATCAAAAGATGAAAAAAGAATACAAAAAGGCTAAAAAAGAATACAAGAAAGCAAAGAAAGAGTACTTAAAAAAGAAGGGAATATCTCCAAAAAGAAGAATAAAATTTCAACGGAAAAGAGCTCAATATCAAAAAGTAAAATCTAAGTATAAGAAGGAACGGGAAATGAAAAAAGAAGAACTCATAACTAAAATTAAGGTTAGATGAAGGTTTTTGATTAATTTAATCTTCTTCTTTGTGTTCTTCTTTGTTAAATTCTTCAACTTTTTGCATTACTGACTCAGATGGTGTTGTCGGTATAGGTATCTTTTCATAAACCTCAATAAATTTAACATCATCAATTTCGTCAGCCATATGGGTTTGTAGATCCATGGCTAATCCAAATTTAACATATACGAGATTTTGAAACAAAAACATCTTCGGAATAGTAAGCTCAAGAGTTTTACTCTTAGGAATATAGCTAACTTGAAAATCAGAAACATTCTCAAATGGAATTCCCTTGTTAATCATAAAATATTCTATTTTCTCATTGAAGTCCTCGATTTTATCTATTATTTCTAAATTATAATCTACACTTTGTCCTGCTAATGGATGATTATAATCAACAATAACTCTTCCCTGCATAACATTTGTTACAGTCCCTCTTTGCATCTGGCCTTGAGATTGCTTAACAAATTCTTTACCGATTTCTGGATTTTTTCCCTCATTTAATCTTCTAAATTTGGCTATGCCTATTCTTTCTATTTTTTGAGGATCCCGTTTACCATATGCTTTAGTAGGAGGAATTCTAACAGATTTTTTCTCAAAAAAGTTCATCTCTTTAATAGTTTCAGTAAGTCCCTCGTTTAAGAATCCTGGTTTACCCACAATTACAAATTCAGGAGTATACATCCCTTGTTTGGCTTTATTTTCATCATATATGCCTGCTTTTTTCGCATCTTCTTCGGAAGAAACCCTAAAAATAGTACCTTTTTGAGTGCGCCCAGTTATTTTAATTAAAACAAAATCTCCCTCTTCAACTTTTTTTCCTTGTAATTTTGTTTTCTTTTCTTCTAATTTTATAATTTCCTCTTGCACTTTTACTTCGTCTTTTTTCTCTGTAGCTTCTTCCTTTATTAGTTTGACTGAATCATCTTTAGCAAATTCATTTAATAGATTTTTAGCGTTTTCAACTATCTTTTCAGCAGTTGCTTTTCCAATGCCCTTAAGAGCAGTTAATTTGTCAATACTTGCATTTGCTAATTTTTCAACAGAATCTATTGCCGCTTCTTTTAATGTGTCAATTTTCTTACCAAGACCTTTAACATCTTCTAATCTAAGAGACATTTCAACTCAATTATATTTATTTTTAAAAGTAGAGTTGTAAAAAGTTAAATCTTACAATATTTGATTACTTATAGATTTTTCTAAAATAAAGAATTCCTAATGAGACTGGCTCATATATTATTCCTAATTTTTTAGTTTTCATCTTATCTTCGCGTATTTCATCAGTTATGAGCCTTCTATTTATTAATAAGTATCCTAATCTTTAAGGGATTTTTTAAAATTTTAGAAAATATAGTAATAAAAATAAAAGAAACATATCAACTTCAAAAACCAAGATTAGTGTTAGGTACAGCGTATATAGGAATTGCTTTGGTAATCTTATTTAATTATTTCACACTCTTTTTAATGCTTATACTTGATCCTTTGCCTGACAGGTTGATTTTTAATTTTATCAATTTTCATGGATATCTGGATCCCTATGTAATGAATAGGATAATGGATCTTAATTCTAC
>JAHQWI010000204.1 GCA_029856085.1 Promethearchaeia archaeon
CCAAAACAATTTTCAATTAAATAACATGAAAATCACTTACTTAGCTGAGAGGAGATAAAGATGGAAAGATAAATTGTCTAATAAATTATTTTGATATACTTGCGAATAGTTGCAACAATCTGATTAATAAGGGTATTTAATCTATCTTTTCAAGAGGAATTTCTTGAATTAGTAAGAAGAGAATTCCGTAGTTCTAGTTATTATCGATGTTTCAGTCTACCTGAAAATATAGATGAAGATGCAATAGAAGCAAATCTAGATAAAGGTATAATAAGAATTACAATTCCTAAGAAAGAAGAAGAAAAGAAAGAAAAGAAAATAATTGAAATTCAATAATTTTTTTATAAAAATTTTAAATTTGAAAAATATAGAGGTGTAAATTAATGGAAGAAGTTAAAAATGTGGAAAGGTTGGCTATTGAAAATTCAAGGATAGCAAAAGATGAAAAGGCTAAAGCAGAAGAGATGAAATTATCAGCAAAACAAGAAGTAAAAAGGGCAAAAGCAAGAGAAATGTTAGTTAAGACCGAAATTGAATTAGCAAAAATACGAGAAAAATTAGCTGAAATGAGCAAGAAATTGGTGGAGAGAAAAGAAAAAGTGAAAAATCTCTTAAAATTTTCTGAAGCTACTTTAAAAGCTGAGTTAAATCAAGCTCATTACAATGAAAAAGTTGCAGAAATTCAGAAAGAAGTGGCCGAAATTCAACGAAAGATTGCTAATGTTGAAACTGAAATTGTGGAAGTTAATCTAAAACTTGCAAATAAGAAGCTCGATGAGTCCAAAGAAAGAGGAAATTTAGCAAAGAGACAATTTGCATATGTTAAATTAGTAACTAGTAATGCCCCTGGTGAAAAAGTAACAAAAGCAGAAAAAGCATATCTTAAGCAACAGGAAGACCTTACAAAATTAGAAACTGAAAGTATGGATATTAATAAAAAAATCGTAGAAAAGCAGATTGAATTAGCGGATCTAAAAAAAGAACTCTCCGAAAAATTGAGAGAAAGGGAAAAAATCAGACCAATAGATTCTAGTTCCTAAATAATGAATAATATTCAAAACGGAAGCTATAAATAAGGTGGTGTAGGTAAACTTGATGATTTGTGATATTATACTCGCATCTGCTTTATGCATTGCTATTTTCGGTGAATTATACATTATATTTAGATTATTAAAAGAATTTTTTAGAGTTATTTATTAATTTTTTTTTCTAAATCATGGGTATTGGAAGGCTATTCATTGGATTATTCGCTAAAAAGTTTGATTCATGGTTTAGAATTGTGTTAGTAGTAATAGGATTACTAACTATTATATTATCGATAGTTATCTTCTTAATCCCTGAAGTTGGTGAGATAGTTTTACTAGTTTTACTTTCAATAAATCTTTTAATTAATGGAATAGGAAGATTAATGTTAGGAATAGTTGGCCCTGAAAGTCCTAAATAAAAGTCTTTATCTCTTTTTTTTTTTTAATCTATTAACCTAAATTTTATGTGAAAATCGTTTTAATCACCCAGATTAGATTCAACCCTACGAAATTTTATAATTATAAATAATATCATAGACATTCTTGGCAAATCGAGGTTGAAAATCAAATATTTTTTGGGGATTAAAGGTTAGTAATCGAAATTTAACGATTATACTTATATTATAATCAACAATATCGAATTGGGGTGTAATCCGAAAAATATTCTTTTGATTGTATAATTCACAAAGCTCCGCTACTTTATTGATGATTATTCGAAACCCTTTATAAGGAAAAGCCATCCTAAAAGTATAGTTGTATAAATTTGGATAGTACTTAGTTGAAAAGGAATCATAGGCTTTTTTTAAATTCCTTTCAAATTGTTTTTTAGAATTCAACGTATCTGCATAAAGATCTTTAAATCCTGTATCTTGAGGTGCTAAGATCTTATGTTTGAAGTCTTCAAAAGTCTTCTTTTTGCCTAGTTTGACAGTATAATTTACTATTTTTGTTGTAAGAACTTGACCATTTGATTTTTCAATTATTATATTATCAAATGTTTCTAATTTCACCTTTGTCAAATTTATTGCTCGTATGATACCTTTATCTCCTTCAATTTTGACCAAATCGTCGACTTCAAAAGGTCTTGTTAACATTATAACAATTCCTGATATGAAATTTGCAAAAATACCACTTGAAGCGAATGCTATAGCAGTGCTAATTGCTCCAGTAAGAACAGCAGTGTAAGTTGGATCAATTTGGGAGATGAAGGGAAACCCCTCGATAATAAAAAATACAATTATTAGAACAGTAAAAATTTTTAAAGTAAAATTCATAATGATTTTCTGCTTTAAAGGTACTTTTTCACTTTTACTAAAAATCCCAGAGATTATCTTATTTGAAAAATATAAACTTATCCCTATAATAAAGACAAACATCAATGCTTCCAAGTCTGATCTAAATATTGTCATTATTAATTTATCCCTCATTCACTTGATTAGCATTCCATCCAATATTTAACTCCTTTTCATAGACCTTATAGAGAATATCTTTTATTAGGGTGTCAGTATAGGTTAATATTAATTTAGGATCCTCTGTAACAATTTGGATAGTAATACTTAGTCGATTAACGATGCCACTGACAGTGTTATTTGCATAATAATGAGGTTTTATTCCAAAAATGGATTCATACTTATCAAAAATGGGATTTAATAATATCTCAAGTTTTTCTGAATCCACTGAACCTAAGAGTTCAACTATTTTAATATATCGAGTTATCTTTTTTTCATGAGTTATTATTTTTCTTAATTTTTTAACTACTTCCGAAATTTCTATTTTCGTTTCTTTTTTTATAGGGATATGAGAATAACGAACTACTGATGAATTAAAAGCGATCTTATTTGGAATATAAGTGATAGATCCATCAAAATCTAATAATTTCAGATTATTTAAAGTAATTTCTTTAACAATTCCATCAACTCCGTTAATGTTAACTAAGTCGCCAGCTTCAAAACCTTCTGATGACAAAAGCATTACTCCTGAGGCGATATTATTTATTATATTCTGAAAAGTTAGAGAGATTGCTACCACCAGAAAAGAAATAATTGCTACAAAATAAATCGGTGAAATTATAAAAATTAGCCAAAATGGAAAGAATAACCATATTACATTTATAGTTATCATGATTATATAGCGAGCTAGTAGAGTTTTAATCAAACTCTGAAGTATATCAAGTAAAATTGATCTTAAGACATAAGCCACCATATTCAGAATTAATACGTTTAATAATAATATCTCAAATCCAAAGAAAGTATAAATCACAACAATAGCGCTTATAAATATCATCCATGTTAAGATTTTATAAACTCTTTTCATAAGAAAGCACTAATCTCAAACGTTATTAAAGTTCCAAGCATTTTAATTTTAATTTAAAAATGATTAAGAAAACTTTAATTTTAAAAGTTGGCTTAATAATTTATTGTTTTATAAATTTTATATAATAGTTTGTTGTGAGACAATATGAGGAGATTTTC
Source organism: Promethearchaeia archaeon (assembly GCA_029856085.1). Lineage (GTDB taxonomy): Archaea > Asgardarchaeota > Lokiarchaeia > Sigyniarchaeales > SOKP01 > Loki-b32. The sequence goes on from JAHQWI010000204.1 coordinate 3,497, forward strand.
TATTACTTTAAGAAAAGCAGAGCCCTCAACAAAAAAGAAGAAAAAGGTTGGTCTTCCTCCAGGAACTTTAATTTATACAGGAGATAAAGTAACAGAAAAAACTAAAATTAAAATAACTGATTATACTAAGGATGATTTTAATTTAGACGAATTTCAAGAGATTCAGATAGATCTAACTAAAATTGAAAAGCCTTTCATTAGATGGATTGACATATACGGTCTTGCACAAATAAAAGTTATTGAAGAGATTGGTCATCAATTTAATTTACATCCTCTTGTTCTAGAAGATATTTTAAGCCCAAATCAAAGGCCTAAATTAGAGGATTTTGGGAATTATATTTTTTTAGTTCTAAAAAAGTTGAGTTGGAATCAAGAACAAGAAGATTTTGAATATGAACAAATAAGTTTAATATTGGGAGAGAATTATGTAATTTCATTCCAAGAGCGGGATACTAACCTTTTTAATCCTATTTACGAGAGGATTCAAGTTCCAAAAGGAAAGGTTCGAGTAATGGGTGCAGATTACCTATATTATGTTTTAATTGACATTATAATAGACGATTATTTTGTTGTAATAGAAAAGGTAGGAGAGGATATTGAAAATATTGAAGACATTTTAATAAAGAATCCTGAACCAGAAACTCTGCAACTTATTTATCGATTGAAAAGATCTTCGATTGAGTTGAGAAAATCAATATGGCCAATAAGGGAAGTAATCAGTAAATTACAACGTGAACAATCAAATCTAATCGGTGATGAATTGCAGATCTATTTAAGAGATATATATGATCACATTTTTAGAATTAGTGATCTTTTAGAAAATTATCGAGATATAATTTTTGGAATGTTGGATATGTATCTTTCAAGTGTAAGTAATAAAATGAATGATATAATGAAAGTCTTAACTATAATCTCCACAATATTTATCCCTCTATCATTTTTGGCTGGATTTTATGGCATGAACTTTCTTTATATGCCTGAACTAAAAGATCCATCTGCATATCCAATCCTAATAATGATAATGGTTTCAGTAGCTCTTGTTATGTTGTATTTCTTTAAAAGAAAAAAATGGATATAAAAAAATTGTAGGCAATTTTTTTTACTAATTAATTTCTTTATGTAAAAGAGGAGTCCTAATATCTATATTATTTTCTTTGCAGGCATCCAGTACAGCTTTATGTAAATCAGATTCAATTAGTGGTAAATCTTTAATATCTTTTATGAAAACATATAATCTATATTCAACTGCATAATTCTGGAAGCTATTTATCCAAACATATGGGTTAGGGTCTTTTAATACTTGACGTAATTTACTAGCTACATTTAATAATACCTCTTCAACTTTTTTCCTATCTTCTTCAAATCCAGGGGTGATAGCGACATGTCTTCTTATAATCTCTTTTTTCCCTAAGTCAATAATCTCTTGTGATAACATTATTTGATTTGGAACAGAAATCTTAATATTATCAAGATCAACCATAATTGTATAGATCAATTTTATTTCGATAATGTCAGTGATTTTACCGTCATATAATATTCTATCACCTACAGTAAACGGTCTACTAACCATTATAATAATACCAGCAATCATATTTCCTAAAGTATTCATAGCTGCAAAACCAATTATAGTCCCTCCAACAAGAGTGAATAATGCTGTAATAAAACCTAAACTTTCTGCGAATTGCATAAGAATAGCAGTTAAAATGATCAAAACAATAAGATATTTAATTACTTTTGAGATATTTTTTGCCGTACTCAGTTCTAATTTCTCATGTTTAGCAAGATTTAAAAATTGTCTTCTAATCAAGACATAAACAATATAACCGATAATTATAGTAAGAATTGAAATTATAATAGGAAACAAATATATATATATCCAGTCTGAAAAGATTTCGAAAATATTTTGAAATATCAATTATATTAACCTTTTTTTTCTGTAATAGCTCTATTTAATTTATCCTGCTAGAACGACACCAGGATGTCTTATTTTTTCTCTTTCAGCTAATTTCAAGGAAAGTTCCTTCTTTAAATCAGCAAGTTTATTTTCTTTTTTTCTTACATCTTTTTCCTTTTCCAGCACTTCATTTTTCTGTTTTAAAAGTTTTTGCTTTTGGTTTTCTACATTATTTTTAGCTTTCAAAATTTTATCTTCTGATGCTTCTGCTCGTGCTGCTTTTAAATACATAGTTTGCCTATTAGCTAATTTTTCTCGTGCTTTCGCAACATCCAATCTTTCTTTAGCTAATTTTAATTTTTGTTCAGCAATTTGTTTCTCTACTAAGGCAATTTTTTTATTAATTTCAGCAATTTCCTTTTGATTTTTAGCAATCTGCTTATTATAAATTGCATAATTATTTTCAATTTTTAGTTCTTCATCAGAAAAATCTAATATATGATTTTTTTTAATTTCTGTTTTTTCATTTGCTAAGGTATTTCTTTTTACTGCTAAATCCTTTTTTATTTCAGCGAGATCATATTCAATTTTTGATAAGTTTTCTCTGGCTTTTGCTTTTTTAATTTCAGTTAAAGCATTTTTTTTTAGTTTTTGGGCAAGTTCATTTTCATGTTGAGCTATTTTACGATTATTTTGGGCTTCTTTTTCAATTTGTGCTAAATTTTTCATTTCTTTTTACCTTTATACTTATTTAAGTTTAAATTCTAGATGAATTAAATTAGATGTTTTTTCTTCTATTTTTGTAGTAAATTCTATTTCAAAATATTTAGATAAGAGAAATTTATAAAATTTTGTGAAAAAATTTGAATAAACCTCATCCATATCATGCAGTCCCCTAAAAATAAAAAGCTTATCCCGAACCTGAATGTCAAGGGTATTAAACCATTTTAATCCATTTTTACCGAAAAATTCAATTAAAAAAGCTATATATGACTTAAAAGTATCTCCATTCATTGGTTTCGCAGTCGAGAATTTCATTATATCGGAAAATAAATCAGCAAAATCTTTAGCTATATTATCTAAAGATAGGTTATCTAATTTGGAAAGAATTTTGGAAAAAATTGACTTAGAAATCATAATCATTTCGTTAGTCTGATTGAATAATTCTAGATTAAGCCATTGTTCAATAGCATCTTTTGCAACTAGTCCGCGTGTCTTATTCTCCTGTTTTGCAATTAGCTCAAGTTTATTTAATACTTCTTCTGAAAGCCTAAATCCTAGAAAATTGCTTTTTTTTTTAGGAGGTTTTTTCGTCATTTTAAATCGTAATTTGTTAATATAGTATGACTTTCTTTTTAATAAAAAATAATGAAATCAGAGTATATAAAGTTGTCGGTAGGGTTTTTCGTTTTCAAATGAAAACATTTAAATACTAAGTAATCCTAATGAAATAATAAAAATAGAATATTAAAAAATAGGAGGAAAATAACTTAAAATGGAAGGAGACCCCAAAGAAAAGAAGAAAAAATATAATTATGAATATGATGATTATGAAGAGTAAAATGATGGAGATCAAGAAGATGATGATTCTTATGAAGATGATGAAGAAGAGTTAAAGAATTCCGATGAAATATATAGTTAGTCTATACAGATTAGTAAATTAATAATAATCAATTTAAAAAAAAATTTCAATTCAAATCAAAGATTAAAAATACAAATTAAATAAAAAGAGTTGATTTATATGGAAGAAACTAGAAGTATTGAAAAATTAGCGGAAGAAAATTCAAATCTAGCGAAGATGGAAAAAGACTCGGGAAGTGAAATGAAAACATTAGCTAAACAAGTTGTAAAAAGGGCTAAAGCTAGAGAAATGCTTGTTAAGAATGAACTTGATTTGGCAAAAATACGAGAGAGATTAGCTGAGAAGAGTAAGAAATTAGTTGAAAGAAAAGAAAAAGTGAAAAATCTTTTAAATTTGGGTGAGAATATTTTAAAAGCGGAGAAAACTCAAGCGATTTATAATGAAAAAGTTGCAGAAATTCAAATAAAGATCGCACAAATTCAACAAAAGATTGCGAATGTTGAAACTGAAATTGCTGAAGTAAAAGTAAAACTTGCTAATAAAAAAATTGATGAAGCTAAAGAAAGAGGTAAATTAGCAAATAAACAATTGGCTTATGTAAAACTAGTAAATACTGACGCTCCTGGTGAGAAAATTTCTAAAGCAGAGGAAGTATATCTTAAAATTCAGAAAGACTTGACCAAGTATGAAATTGATGCGATGGAAATAAATAGAAATTTAGTTCAAAAACAAAATAAATTAGCTGATCATAAAAAAGAACTCTCAGAAAAACTTACTGAACGTGAAAAAATCAGACCTGCTGAAATTAGTTCCTAAAAACTTATTCAAAACAAAGTAAATTATTTTTTTTCTATTCTTTTGAAAAAACAGTATCAAATAATGATATGATTTTGAAAATATATTGTTAGAATAATTAAAAGCAAAAGGATGATGATCTTAGGATGGTAGATCAATTAATATTTTTACTTTTACTTTCATTTGGACTATTAGTAACCTCTTTTATCATAGGTATATGGGGATTTATCAAAGAATTGAAAAAAAACCCAAATGAATACCTCAAATTTATTATTCTAAATGTGATGATAATGATATTTTTAATCCCCGTAATTCTCGGAATAATCCAGGATTTAAATTAGTAATTTTTGAAATTTAATTAAATTTATTTATGACTTTTTTCGATTTTTTCTTTTAATTGTTCTATTTCGAAATTTTTTTTTTTCATATTATGGTTTAAATGTACACATTCAAGATCTAGATCATTTATTTCTTGAGTAATTTTCTTTTTATCACCTTCAATTATTCCTTCCTCAATGTTATTTAGCTCTACACTTAATTTTTCAATTATTTCTTTTTTTCCATGAAACAATTCTTTTAAATGTTTGACTTCTTCTTCTTTTGCTATTATATCTTGTATTATCAGTTCTCCTTCATCCATATCGATTAATTATTAATTTATCAGGATCATCTCGAATTATTAAATGCAAACTCAATAATCCTAAGGACAATTTATTTTCAACAATTAATCCAATATAATTACCCATGGCAAAACCCCCTGCATAGGCAAAATAATAAACCAAATTAGTTAAATTACTGAAAATTTGTCCAACTGCGAGAAGCCATATAAATATTTCAAAAAAACCCATAATTGGGGCTAATTTACGTTTTCCTTGTGATATAAATACTATCCTTAAGGTTCCCAATGTTACATCTGCAACTCGTGCTAAAAAAATCAATATAGGAAGGATTACTTAAGCAAAAATAGGATTGTTTATTAATTCAATTGAGGAAAATAACATTTTTTATCAAATATTTTTTTTTCAAAATTTATTTAGTTAAGTAGTAAAGTATATTTTTTTTGGTAATAGAAATTTTTATTCATTTTCATACCAAATTTGGGAAAACTTATTGAAACAATATTATAAGATTAAAGCCAACTTACTTTTTATTTCTTTTATTCGTGTTCTTAAAGTAATTTCTGTTATTTTAGCAAGTTTAGCTACCTCTGTTTGAGTTTTACGGTCTTTTGTTTTTTTGGTAGCTAAATAAAGTGCTGAAGCAGCAAGTCCTCTCGGATCCTTCCCGTTTATTGAAAGCCCCACCTTTGAGGAATTAGAGAGTAAATTTAAAGCATTTTTTTGAATTTCTAATGAAAGTCCTAATTCATTCCCAAATTTAAAAATTAGCTGTTTAACACCAATGGGCTTATAACTGAGATTTAATTCTGGTAAAACTTCTCTAAGAAGTATACTTAAAGAACGTACTACTAATTTCCGAGGAATCATAACCATATTGCTAATTTCTTCCAATATTTTTGCAAATTCATGTACCCTAATAGCAATATATAAAGAGGCTGCAATAAATCCTTCAATTGAACGTCCCCTTGTTAACTTTTTTTTCACGGCAACAGCATATATTTTCCAAGCTGTTTCATGAATGTATTCTGGAATATTTAATTTAAACACAAATTGTTTCATTTTTGGTTTTGCTTCCCAGAAATTTCTTTCTATACCTGAAATTAAAGAATTTTGGATCTTTGATAAGCGGTGAAAGAGAGTTTTTTTCTCAGGAGTTAAATAATGACCTTTACAGTCTAATTTGATGTTAGGAAGGATGGTTCGTGATCCAAAATCTCTCCACTTTGGTTCAGTATGTTTTCTTTTTTCAATTTCTTCGTTGTTATAAGCTCTTTTATCATTTTCAACCAAATGAACATCTAATACTAATCCACAATTTAGACAGACATTATTACCACTTCTAATGTCAATACAAGGATCTTCACAACATCTATCTTCTGGTTTGTCTTCCTGATTTAGACGTTCTCTATAACTTTTCATTTATAATTTCACCATTCAAATAGTTTATTTATATAAAATAATATTGTCCTTCGAGTAATGCTAATAAAAAATCAGCTTAATAAATTTATCTCTATTAGAGCAAGTTTAAAAATCTATGATTTTATAGTGATTAATAGTACTATTAACAAACTTATGAACGTAAAAGGATGCTTATAGCTAATAAAAATACTTTTACTCAAGTAATTTGATGACTTTAGCAATATCAATTGGACCATTAATATTTATCAAACTTACTAAATTTTTATCTAAAGGTTGAATAGACTTTTCTACTGAAACATAATTTATATTCCATTTCTTGTCAATGAAATTATTTAAGCCATAATTTTCAGTAATTAATATCTCTTTAGCTCTTTGAAATCCTTTCTCGACTGGATATATTGCAAAAAAAGGTTCTAAATAACCATTATTCCACCTTGGCATACAACAATCAAATTCGTAAGATTCATTAATCATTAATTCTACTACTTCAGCTTTAATTAAAGGCAAATCACAAGATAATAAAAAGGCTTTTTCAAAGTTTAACTCGTTCAATTCTTTTAAACCAGAATATATTCCTAGCATAGGCTTATAAATTTTTGGATATGAAAAGATATCTCTATCATCTATAAGAAAAGTAACTCCTTTTGGAAAATCTATCTGTTTCCGATAATTAAATATTTGTTCTTCAGAATGTGCTACTAAATAGATGTCTTGATCAAAATTAGATAAAATTTCTAATTGATGTAAAATTAAGGGTTTTCCGTATAACTCAATAATAGCCTTTTCAGTTCCAAAACGAGTACTTCTTCCGCCAATTAAAATTAAAATTGCTAAATATTTTGGATTTTCCATTTTGTAAAATCAATTTAAGTTATGTTAATATTAAACTCTTAATTTTTAAGAAATCAAACATAAATAAAAAACTAGATCAATTATGCATTCTCAACGTAATAGACGAAATGAGACAGTTTTAGAGCTTATTTGAAAGTATTTTTCAATTATCTCTTTCTGATTCTTCATAATCTTCCCACTCTTCATCTTGGTCCTCATCCTCATCATCTTCTACGTCCTCATCCCATTCATCTTCATCCTCGTATTTTTTCTTCCGACTCTTTTTCTTCGATTTCATTTTTCTTATCTCCATTTCTCTATTGTTTATAATAAATTAAAATTATCATATATTCTCAAGTACGCTAAAAGACTTATATTATATTTAAATGTTTCTAATTTCAATAACTAGTATTGAAGTTAAAAAATTTAATTTAATTTTAGTAAAATTCAAAAGTGAGAATTATTATCGATAAAAATTTGATTATCTAAATCTTATTAATTATAAGATGACTTAATTTACCTTTATTATATATCATGTTTAATTCTTAGAAGTTAACACATAATTCATAAACGTAATGGAATCTTTAATAGATCTGATAATATTTCTTATACCGCTTCAATTACATAATTTTAAAATTCCATAGGGTATTTAATAGTTATTTCTAGGATTTAATACCTTTCCATTACAATTAAATACTCAATTTTCAAAAACAATTACAGAATGAAATGGGAATATTTAGTCCGATTTGTATCTATCTCCTTAAATTTAAAAATAAATCCATGATCAAGCTCTATATTATATTTTTCTAAATAGAAAAAGTACACCTATTCTAAATTTCACTTAATAAAAATTTTTTTTTTAGAAATATTTATAAGCAAGTTAGTTTTTATCTAACCTCAGATAAAGATATTAATCTTTATTAAAAATAATGAAATTTTGATAATAGGTAATTAAATATATTACAAAATTTTGATGAAAAAGTCTATATACTTTAAGGAAATAGGAAATATGCCCATAAGGGCGCATCTTATTAAGAATCATTTAATTCATAGTATAAACAAAAATCACTTAAAAAGTCGAATTTATTCTTATATTCTCTTAAAATTAAAGAACTTAATAGATTTCCATAAAGATGAGCCAAATAGAAACTAAAATTAGTAAAAATAAAAATTTTGAAAGGAGTGAAAGAAGTTCCTCTATCTGTTTTGGACCAGTTCTTAACTTAGAAGAATATGTTAAGAAAGATTGGTGGAAAAGAATTTTTAATTCTTTTTATTTAAAAACAGATGGTGATGTAGTAGAAGATCAAAAAATTACCAAATTTGAAGTAGATTTCTTTACAGAAATTATGAATTTTAAACCAGAACACTATATTCTAGATCTTTGTTGTGGTCAAGGAAGGCATTCTATTGAATTAGGTAGAAGAGGATTCGAAAATATTTATGGTTTGGATCGATCGCGATATCTAATTCAAAAAGCTAAATTAAATGCCAAAAAAAATGGGATTTTATGTAGATTTCGAGAGGGAGATGCTAGAAAATTACCTTATGCTTCAGATTTTTTCGATTTCATAATGGTTTTAGGCAATAGTTTTGGATATTTTGAATCTATAAATGATGATGTGCAGGTTCTTAAAGAAATTCATCGAGTTTTAAAACCTTGGGGAAAAATTATAATTGATATTACTGATGGAGACCATTTAAGATATAATTTTCAACCACGCTCATGGGAATGGCTTGATAAAAATCTTTTTGTTTGTCGTGAGAGAACCTTATCCTTAGATGATCAAAGATTAATCTCACGTGAAGTAATTACCCATGTGAATAAAGGAGTTTTAGTAGATCAGTTCTATGCTGAAAGATTATATTCAAATGAAAAAATTTCAGAAATTTTAAAGAATGTTGGTTTTAGCGATATAACAATCCATGGGACGATAACTCCTGAATCCCAGAGAGATCAAGATTTAGGCATGATGGAACAAAGAATCATAGTTAGTGCTTTAGTTAAGAAGGAATGGACTGGAATAAAAAAAAAAACCAAAACATCAGATAGAAAAGTCGCAGTTATATTTGGAGACCCTAATCAACCAGATGCGCTTAAACCTTCAAATATCTTTGATGACGATGATTTTTATACAATAGATCAAGTAAAAGTAGCATTAAACGAGTTAGAAGGATACACCTTTACATATTTGGACAATCATAATACTTTAATCCAAGATTTACAAGATTTAAAAGGTAAAATTAATTATGTTTTTAACTTCTGTGATGAAGGTTATTTTAATGATGCTCGAAAGGAATTGCATCTACCAGCATTATTAGAAATTCTTAGAATTCCATATACAGGATCTGGACCTCAATGTCTTGCATTTTGTTATGATAAATCTTTAGTAAGAGGTATAGCGAAAGAATTACAAATACCAGTTCCTGAAGCTATTTACATAAGACCTGATGATAAAATTATTGATTTACCACTATATTTCCCAGCAATTGTGAAACCTAATTTTGGTGATTCGAGTTTTGGGATTACTCAGAAATCTGTAGTTCATAATGGGGAAGAATTATTAAGTGCAATTACAGAAATTCGCAATAAGTTTGGTTATGATAAACCAATATTAATTGAGCAATTTCTTACAGGTAAAGATTTATCCATAGGAATTATTGGAAATCCCCCTAATAATTACATTATTCTTCCTATAATAGAAGAAGATTATTCCAATTTACCTTCGGAATTGCCAAAAATATGTGGTTATGAAGCAAAATGGTTACCTGATTCACCTTATTGGAACATTAAATCTATCCCAGCAAATGTTCCTCCAAATATTGTTGACATTATAGAAAATTGTTCGCTTAAATTATTTGAACGATTAGAATGTCAAGATTATGCACGATTTGATTGGCGTTTAGATGCAAGAGGAAATCCAAAGCTTTTGGAAGTCAACCCAAATCCTGGATGGTGCTGGGATGGTCATCTCGCAAAGATGTGTAAGTATGCCGATATTTCATATAAAGAGATGTTAAAAAAAATTTTAGAAGGAGCAGAAAAAAGAATTGGATTAACCTAATCTCAATTAACATATAAATTCTGTGAAAAAAGATGGGATTAACAGAAATTAACAATAATTCTAGAAAGCCAGAGAATAATGAAGATATTTCTTTATATATTCAATATCTTGAGAAAAGAATTAAAA
>JAHQWI010000205.1 GCA_029856085.1 Promethearchaeia archaeon
CTTAACATCTATGTGTAATGTACATAGATGTCTTTTAAAAATAAGATATTATCTAATATAAAGTTATAAGGTCCAAATTTAAACAAAAGTGTAAATTTGTATTAAAATTGGATTACGAATGATTGTTATTGAACATTCTTTAACAATTATGTCGCTTTCTACCCTTTAATCAATAAGGGTAATCTAAATTTAAATTCAAAAAAAAAATTAAGAAGAGAATAATATGAAGTTTAAACTTTTTTTTCTCTTAAAGCTCTAATCATAGGTAAGTCTTTTCCAGAAAGGATTTCGAGCATCGCGCCTCCTGCTGTCGAAATGAAAGAAACATCGTCAGCTTTTCCTGCCATTGAAGCTGCTGCGCCCATTTCACCGCCACCAATAATTGTAAGGGCATTATTTTTCTTAGTAGCAGCAACCATCGTACCAACAATTTCATTGGTAGCTTTTCTAAATACTTCTTTTTCGAATATGCCTGGAGGTCCGTTTGCGACAATAGTTTTGCACTTCATAAGAATTTCATTAAATTTATCTACTGTTTTAGGGCCAATATCTCCTGTTGTAGTATTATAAGTGCCAGCCTCATCAATTTCGATTGTTTTTCTATTACCATTGTCATCAATGATCAAATCTTCTGGAAGAATGATTTTGTCTTTGTACTTCTCATAAGTTTCCACAATCATATCTTTATTAGCTTCCAGATCTTCAGCTATTATTTTATGGTTTGGCTCTCCCATATTTTTACCTAACGCTTCAAAGATCAGAATAGCTGTCAATCCTGAGCATAAAGCATAGTCTAATTTATCATTATCAAAATTATATTTCATTGCTTTAAATTTGTCTATAGCCTTTGCTCCACCAATTAGCATAGCCATAGGTTTTTCAGGTCCTTGCATAATTTTCTTCAATGCATCTAATTCCTTGTCGGTTATTGGTCCTGCCATCATCTTAGGCCATCCTACAATCGATGCGTGAGCACGGTGAGCCGCTCCAAAAGCATCAACAATAACGTAATCAACCAATGGAAATAATGTTTTTACCATTTCTGTGTTTTCTGCTTCGGAAAAATCTTTATAATTTTTCATTTCTCCTTCAAATTTCCTTACGTTGTTAAGGACTAAAACCTCTCCTTTTTTGAGATCCTTAATGGCTTGGATTGCTTGGGCACCAAATATATCTTTGACAAATTTAACAGGGCGGCCAAGATATTTTTCGATCTCCTTTGCATGTAAATCTAAATCTGTAAAATCATCGTTACCTGGACGAGATTGATGTGCTAGAATGATAACAGCGCTTTTCTTAAAATATTGATTCAAAGCAGGGGCAAGTATACGAATTCTTGGTGAATCTCTTATTTCCATCTTTTCTAAATCAATGTTAGAGTTTATGTCAACACGCATTAAGACTTTCTTACCTTTTAAATTCACATCCTTAAAAGATGTATAATCAATTTTCATATTTTACATCACTTCAAATTAGGATTAATAATTGAAATTAGTGGTAATTTATAATGTATGAGTAATGTATAGTTATTATTTTTTTTTAAAAATTGATAAACTATAAAAATTTTATAAATTAGAAAAATACAAAATAAAAGAACTCTTACTAATACAAAATAATTTACCTTTTCTTATCACATTCTATTGTGAATATAAATTATGAGTGATATTAAAGATATTCTCGCTAAACTACTTGAGAAAAAAATGTCTATAGAAGAAGCTGAAAGATTACTAAGAGCCAATCATGTTGAAGAAGTCGGAGATTTAGCTAAATTAGACATTTTTCGTAAAATAAGGACAGGTACACCTGAAGTTATTTTTGCCCAAAATAAAGAACCAGAAATGGTTATTGAAATTACTAAGAAGTTCCTACAAAGTAAACAATTCGCAATAATCTCTCGTTATAATGAAGACCAGAAGATTCTAATCGATAGAACCTTTGAAAAAACTGAAAATTATGATATCGATATAAATGACCTTGGAAAAATATTGGTAATTAAAGAAAAATCCTATGAATTTCCTAAGAAAGGTGGAATTGTGGGAATTATTACTGCGGGAAGTTCAGACATACCAACAGCAATTGAAGCAGAAGTTATTGCTGAAGCTATGGGTTGTAAGGTTATTACAACTTATGATGTAGGTATTGCTGGTATTCATCGAATTTTTACACCTTTGAGTGAGATGATTAAAAAGGGAGTTCACATAATAATAGTGTGTGCGGGAATGGAAGGAACTCTACCGGGATTAGTTGCAGCTCTTGTTGATGTTCCTGTTATAGGAGTTCCAATATCAAGTGGATATGGTATGGGTGAAAAAGGAAAGGGTGCATTAATTACCATGTTACAATCTTGTTCTCCAGGATTATTAGTTGTTAATATTGATAATGGATTTGGTGCTGGGGCTTCTGCGGCGATGATTGCTAATAAAATTTCAGAAAAGTTTTAATTTGTAATTTAAGATATAATGAAATTAATAGAATTGTAAAGCGGTTAGATGCTATTATTCTCATTTTAGTTTTAATTCTCATTTTAGTTAGAAAAGTTATATAAATACTCGGGTCTAAATTTCATTTAATTATCATTGAAAAAATATATTATAAAAATAGGTGAAATGTTTGGCAACAACTGCTTCACTTGAAGCTTTATCCAAACTTCGTGAATTAAATCAGGAACTAGGATGGTATGTTGTTCCATTTCTCGTTCTAGTATTATATATTTATGGTGTGGAAGTTAAGAGTGCAAGAGAAACAGGAAATTGGAGTACTGTATTTGCGGGATTAACTCTTTTAGGCTTAGATTTGATAAATGAAATATGGAATGGGCTTATTTTTGCCTTTTCGGATCATTCTGCTTTTTGGACTACACCCGGAGCAAGTGCTTACATCATTCTAATTGGATGGAATATTGAAATTGCTTTTATGTTTTCAATTGCAGGTATAGTATTTGCTAAGTTTTTACCAGAGGATAAAAACAAGAAGATATTGGGGATCCCAAATCGATGGGCTATGGCAATTGGTTTTACTATATTTTCTGTTTTTGTAGAAATCTTGTTGAACAGGGGAAATTATTTAATCTGGGAATACGCATGGTGGCACTGGTATAATCCCGTTTTAATCTTTCTAATTGGATATTTTCACTTCTTTGTAGGGGCTTTTTACGTATATGATTTACCAGATAGAAAGTCGAAAGTTAGAGTAGTAGGGATAATCTATGCTATAGGTATTGTGCTATTATGCATTTTTCTACCTCTAGGTATCGCAGGAATAATTAATTTTTAATTTATTCAACTCTATTTTTTTTATTTTTTTAACCACTTTAAATACATTCATTCAAAATTTATAAAATTGAATCTTAGCAAAGAGTAGGGAACGCACTTTAATTAAAAACATATTCGTTTAAATAAACAGTTATCTAAGTTAATCTTTACACTTTAAGATGCTTTAAGATTAAGATAAGAATTTCTCATAAATTGCCCCTTTTCAATATCTCGCGTCATAAAATTTAAGATACATAAGTATAAATATGTCAAATAATATAATAATAATTGAACTTATTTTTATCTAAATAAAAACTAAAATTCAATAAGATCAAGGAATTAGTTGAGACCCCAATGGTCGCCTCTATTGAACATCAAGAATTTTTTGAGAGATCAAAAAAATTTTTTGAAGATAAAGATATCGAGAATACTTTGGAACACTATGAAAAGGCTCTCGAACGCATAGATCGTACAAAATCAAAGAATAAAACGGAATACATTCAATTTTTAGACTCTATCTTAAAGTTTTGCAGAGAAAACAATTTACCTGAACAAGAAGCTTTAGTTTTAAGGGCATTAGGAAGAACATATTCAGTATTTAAACAACACGCTGAAAGTATGAAATGCCATTATCAATCACTAAAGATTCAAAAAAAATTAGGTAAAAAAGTAGAAACTGCTGAGGGTTTAGTGTTTCTAGCTGAAGATCTTGAAGTCTCTGGGAATTACGAAAAAAGCGTACAAATATTCCAAGAAGCATCAGAAATATTCCAAGATTTAGGAAAACTAAGAAAAATCAAGGACATTACAAAAGAAATAAATCGATTAAAAGAATTTTCCAAAGAAATGGTTGAAGACGAGTACTACTTAAATAAGTTCCAAGTTGATAAATATTAAAGCAGACCAACACTGAAATTTATTTATAAACCAATTTTTTTTCTATTTTTTTTTATAATTTTTCTTCTATATAATGGCTACTGGTAAAAAAGTTGTTTTATCTTAGCTTGTATAATGAATTGTATCTTTCTCACGGGAATTCCAGACACTTCACTAATTTTTTTAATATCTTCATATTCTGGCTTAACATTTACTATTTCTTTACTGTTTTCCAATTCAATATAAGAGACTTTAAAGTTTACACTATAATCCTTTTTATTAATTTCAATGCTATGTTTTTCTATAGTTCTATCAACGCATACACGATTCATTATGCTATATCTTACCCCTAAAGTCCCTAATTCATGTATCATTTTTTCTATTAATTCAAATGTATATTTTGGGTAGCACAAAACCTTTATTATATAACTAGGTCGATTTTTTTTTGTTAAACTTGGAATTATCTGAAGATCTAAAACTTTATCGTTTTTAAATTCATTGAAGAAATTTCCAAGTATCTCTCCCGAGACATCATCAACATCAGTCTCTAAAATCGACACTTTATCGACATATTTCTGCATTGGATGTGTAGATTTATAACTTTCGAGATCGTTAGATTCACCTAGAAATAATCTTAGTATATTCTGAAAATCTTTAAATATCTTCTGTCCAGTACTATAAACTGATTTCTCAATCATCATCTCGGGTAGATACTCCAAAAATTCAGGATTTAAACTTGTTAATAAGGCAACTCCTGTAGGAGTTACCAATTCCGATTCTATAGGCCCTCCAAAAGTTATTAAATTTGATTTTTCTAAAATCTTTAGGGTAGCTGGTGCTGGAATTGTTAGCAGGCCATGGGCGGTATTAATTTCACCTCCTCCTAAAGGTATCTTGTTGCAATAAAATTGAAGATTTTCATCAAAACCATTAATTTTATCTAGTGCGCTAGTAACCCCTAAAATATCTATTAAAGTATCAATGGAGCTGAGTTCGTGTAGATGGATCTCATTAGCTAATTTACCATGCACTTCTGCTTCTGCTTGAATTAAAGAGTTTAAAACTTGGTTAGCATAATTTTTAGCTGAAACAGAAAATGAATTTTCATTTAGATATTTATTTAGAGAATTTTGTAGTGTTTTTGCCGACCTATGATCCTTATTCTCTTTAATCTCAATTTTTAACTGGTTTAGTTGAATTCCTGATCTATGTATTTTTTTTAATTCAATAATTAATTGAGAAACATCAGGTAAATAATCTTTTAATTTTCTTAAATCTTTTAAAACATTTTCTGGTTCAGGAACTATTCCTAACAAAGCTGCCAATAACATATCTCCAGAGATTCCAGAGCTGTTCAAATCAATATATAATATTCTCATTTTATTATTTTTTAAAATTGGTATGTACTCAATAATTAAAGTGATAACAATTTTATAATTATATTATCTTTTTAATAATATTAAGAAATATTAAAAATAAATCAATTTTAAGGCACAGCTATGAGCTCAGAACTTCAAACATTAAAATGCTACATGAATCAACTACCAGCAACAATATTAAAATTATTAAATGTTGACCCTCCTCAAAATACCATTCCGGAGCCAGTTCAAGGTGTTCTAGATCTATATCAGGAAATAGAACGGGTAAGTATTAATTTAATTGACAACATGGGACTCTTCGAAATAACCTATATGAAACCAGAATTCATGATTAGTAGCGCTGAAGTAATGTTATTGCTAAGCACAAGAAATCCTTATACTTTAGGAGTTTTACATCAATTATTATATGGTGGGTTTGATGTGGAACCGAATGGTTTCCACCTTTTAAAACACTTAAATGAAAGTGATAAGAAATCATGTTTTATTGGGCGGAAAAAAGATTTGGACCGTTATGATGGAGGAACTAAATCTATTGCTAAAGATTCGGATATGAGTACCTGGGTGGAGTCCGCAAAGGTTATTAATAATTTTGACCTATCTTGGATGCATTATCTAGACTTTGAGAACTTACATAAACAGCAACAACAATTAAAGCAAAGAACTCCGGAAGATTTAATAGAGAAATTATTAAATAGAACTGATAAATGGATCTTAAGTAATTATAAGCAATTAAGGAAGAATTCACTAATGATCATACTCGGTGATCACGGTAGAAGCAAGTTAAACTTAGAATACTCTGGAAAAATTGCTCAGTGGCGTGAAGCCAGCGTGCCAATTGCGATTTTTATAAAAAAATGAATTTTTCCTTTTTCTAAGAAAATGAGATGATGTTTGTTTAAAATGGAGGAATATAAGCGATTCACGATCTCTCTTCCTGAAAAATTATATGAGCTATTCGAGACGTTTAGAAATAAGTTAGGGATGTCAAGGTCAGATGCAATTCGGAAAGCAATGCATTCTTTTATGATCAGTGAAGAAAATATTCCAGTAAGCTCTGGAAATGTTGTTGGGTGCATAACAATTATTATGTCTCATGAACATCCAGATATAAAACAACAGGAACATTCTCATAATTCTTCTCATACAGCTGATCATGAGCATGATTATAGTTCTCATACAATGTATGCTAATGTTCAGCAAACAGATGAAATATTAAAAATTGATATTCAACATCACTTTTTTGATATAATCATATCTACTATGCATATTCATTTAGAATATGGTAAATGCCTAGAAATAATCGCTGTTTCAGGACCTTATAATCGAGTAAAAATTCTTAAAGACCGTCTGCAAAGATTGAAAAGCGTAATCTCAGTTGGTTTTTTTATAATTGATAAAGAGAGCAAACAAGACTCAGAGAAAGAGAAAAAGTAAATAAAAGAATATTAAATTCCTATTCTCGAGAAAGAGTCCAAGGTATAAGGCGATTTGGGAAGGAATTTTTATTCTTTATTTATTTTTGGTTGTGTGTAGTTAAGTAAAAAGATAATATTTCGATGATTTAAAACTAAATACACCGTCAAATTAGTAATTTTAATATAAGGTGATTATGAGAAAAAAATAGATGAAAAAACAACAAATTTAAAGCTTAATTAAGAAAACTAAAGATTTACTCCTTGAGCTTTCAAATTTTTTAATCTAGGACAAAGAAAAAAAAAATTAATTAAAATTAATTATACATAAAACCATAATACCTTTATTCTTTGTTAGAAACTCTTTTGGAAAGACTAGATGTTTTAATTAAGTCTATAGATCCTTTTCCTGGACCGTTTTTCGATTATTTGCTTTAGCTCGTGCAATCGCTTTGTCGAGAACTTCAATAATCGCATTGTTAAGTGCGGGACCATCTATTACGTCTCCACTTGTATTGCACTCTTTACCCTTGATATATTCTCGAACTTTACTTTTAACAAACAGAGCCTCGAAACTTTTTTAGCCATTTTTTTATTCCTCCTTTAAAATGATTTAAATAAAAATTATATTTTAAATATTAATCTATCATTCTTATTTTTAAACTTTAAGATCTGATCATCTTAAACGATGAATAACATCGCTCTAAATACAAAATTTGCAATTTCAAAAATGTATAAAATTTGGGGCAGATTTTAAAATTAATCGTAAAATTAGTAAGATATATCTAATTCCAAATTGGAAATAGTGGAATTAACTCATATATAAGGGTTTCTTTAATGGAAACTATTTCTCTAAATGGAAAATGGAAATGCAAACCTGATCTCGAAAATTTAGGTATTAAAAATAAGTTATACCTTCCACACAATTATGATAATTTATCCATTATCATATTTAGTTTTCACTCGATTAATTGATTACTTCATGGAGAAAAAACAAGATTATTTAAATCGGTAATAATCTATTATCTATGTGATAAATCTTGAGAAAGATCATATTTTCAAGAGCACCCGTTCGAATATGTGATATTGGGGGGTGGACTGATACTTGGTTTTGCCCGAATGGTGCTGTGTTTAATATTTGTGTTGGTCTCTATAGTTATGTTAGAATTATTCCAACCAATACTAGTAGAATAAATATTATCTCAGAAAATCTTAATACGCGTACAGAAATTAAGAATTTTCATAAAATTGAATACGATGGGAACCTTGATTTGCTAAAAGCTGCAATTAAAAGAATGAATATAAGAGAAGGATTAAATATATATGTTAGAACTGAAGCACCTCCTGGATGTGGCACGGGAACAAGTGCTAGTGTAGCAGTTGCATTAATTGCTGCTTTAGCCCAGCTTTCTAACGAAGAATTGAACCCTTCAGAAATTGCAAAACTAGCTCATAAGCTTGAGGTTGAAGAACTAAAATTAGAAAGTGGTGTTCAAGATCAATATGCTGCCGCATTTGGAGGTATTAATTTTATGGAGATTACTTATCCTGAAGTAAAAATAATACCTCTTGAGATTGAGAACAAAAAAATATTCGAGTTGGAAAGTCAAATGATACTAGTATATCTTAGTTCACGGAGTTCAAGTGAAATGCATAAAGCTGTTATTGAAAACTATAAAAAAGGAGATAGTTCAACTCTTAAATTTTTTGACACTATTAGAAGCTGTGCATATGAAATGAAGAGAGCAATTCAATCCGACGATCTTACTTATATGGGTGAATTAATGAATAAAAATTGGGAAGCTCAGAAGCAATTACATCATTTAATGGTAAATCCTATTATTAAAAAAGCTGAACAGATAGCTACTAATAATGGTGCAATAGGATTTAAGGTAAATGGTGCTGGGGGAGGGGGTTCAGTCTCAATTATAGCTGGTATTGGAAAGGAGTATGTCTTAAAACAAAAATTAATTGAAAATGACTTTCAAATACTTCCAGTAAAACTAGATTTCATGGGGGTTCAAACTTGGATTGCCTAATTTAACCTCAGACGTTTCTACACATGAATTTTAGTCAAAAGTATGTGCTTTTTATAGTTTATATATAAAACATTTATATGATTATGCAAGATCAAGCTACCTTTCCTTCCAAGATAAAAAATTATAATGAGAGTTCATTAATACATAATTTATTTGTTTTTAATAAATCTGGTGTTTGTTTTTATGGTAGAAATTTTACAGATTATATCAAAGTTGAGAAAAACTTAATTTCTCCTTTTATTACGGCTCTAATGTCATTTGCAAAGGAGATGATTGGAAAAAAATTTAAAATAATAGAAATGGAAGATATTAAAATCGTAATTTTTGAAAAGAATTCCCTTTATTACGGAGTTTTATGTGATACAATTGAAAATATAACATTATTAGATGACATAATTTTAAAAATCCATCAAAGGATAGCATCTTATCTTATTAAGAATAATATTAATATTAATGTTGAAATTATCTATGATAGTGAATTAAATGGAGTAATTGAAGAGATTATAAGTACCGCTTTGAGTTATGACTTTGGGTCGAAAAAGGAAATAAAAGTTATTAACTTTTTAAAAGATCTAATTTCCACAGATGATATTGATGGGATAATTCTTTTAACTGATAGAGGAAAAGTAATTTATTCCTCTTATAACAAGTTAGATTTGAAAAATTTTTTAAAAGAAGTCGATTTTCGCGTAAAAATTCATAATAATTCAATTTTAAAGTTATTTTATACTTTTAAAGACAAGAAATTTATATTTTCTGAGTATGTGCTTGATACCTATTTTGTTATATTAGTATTTAGTTCAAATGTAAAGTTTGGTTTAGCAGACCATTATTTAACTAAGGTTGTGAATAAAATAAAAAATACAGTATCAGATTAAGCTTGAGATCTGATCTTCATATTTTTAAATTTTGCATTATTTGTTTATGAAAAGAATTCCTAAATAGTAGATTTTAATTTATTAATTATAAAAGCCAAATTAAAAAATCTATTAATATAATTTTAAAATAAAATTTATCTCATTGTGAAGAAAAATGACAAAATCAGAAGAAAATTTAAATGCCGCATTTGCAGGTGAATCCCAAGCAAATCGTAAATATCTGGCTTTTGCTGAAAAAGCAGATAAAGAAGGATTTCCTCAAGTAGCAAAGCTTTTTAGAGCTGCTGCTGCTGCTGAAACAGTTCATGCCCATAACCATCTTAGAGTTCTTGGAGACATAAAATCAACCAAGGAAAATATTCAAGCCGCTGTAGAGGGAGAGCATCATGAATTTACAGAAATGTACCCAGAATTCATTGAAGACGCTAAAGCTGAAGATAATAAAGGTGCTGAAAGAACATTTAATTATGCTAATGAAGTGGAAAAAATTCATCATAAACTCTACGAAACTGCTTTAGAAGCAGTTGAAAATGGCAAGGATTTAGAAAAGCAAGATATTTATATTTGTCCAGTATGCGGTTACACTCATGAAGGAAAACCACCAGAAAAATGCCCTGTTTGTGGGACAGTAAAAAAAATGTTTAAAAAAATTGATTAATAATTTTTTTTTATTTATTTTAAATTTTCCAAGGGCTATAACAACCTTTTACTTGTAATAAATAATCATCTAATGAGAAATTGAGTGTTTTTTCAGCTTTTTTTAAAGCCCCAAAATTTGCACCATTTTGATAGTAATTTATAAGAAGATCTGAGACCCTTTGATCACCCAAGGAGATTAATGTTTGGAGTCTTGCATTTTTTATTATCGTTTTAAAGTTCATAAATTTTATTTTAATTGAGTGTATTCTTTTTAGTTCCTTTTCAATTTTCTGATATTTTAGAAATAGTTTGTTTAATTCTTCTTTAAGGTAAAAATTAATTTCTTTTTCATAGGGAGTATTTAATTTTGGGATAAGAGGGTTTATATTAACTCTTAAAGAGTTATTTTCAAAACCTAATTTATCTATAAATTTTAATAAATTAATTATTTCCTCTATATCTTTTTCACTTTCATTAGGTAAACCAATCAAAAAGTAAAACTTAATATTTCTAATTTCTGAATTTCTGATTTGAGATAAAACCGAAATTATTTTATCATTTGATATCATTTTTCCTAGGGCATATCTAAGACTCTCTGATCCTGCCTCTGGAGCAATTGTAATGGTTTTTATACCTGCTGATTCAAGAATTTGAATTATTTCTGGAGTAATATGTTCTATACGTAATGAGGGTAGTGTTAATCGTTTTCCTTGATTAATTATATATTCACAGATTTGTTGGAATTTTGGATGGGAGGAAACACAAGATCCTATAAGACTAATTGTTTCAAAGTCTGAATATTGTATAGCTTTATCAATCACTTCAATTATATTTTCATAGCTTCTATTCCTAAATGGAGAATTATGAAAGGATGATATACAAAACTTGCATTGATATGGGCAACCTCGATTTATTTCAATGAAAAAGTTGTTTTCAAAAATAGTTTTATCTTTAGATGATTTAACCAACAATTGATAAATTGGTATAGGAGAATTATCTAAATTCTTGAGAACGACTCTTCTAGGATTATTATTAAGTGATGGAATAAATATACCTTCTATTTTTTTTGATTGGGCTAATAATTCTGAATACGATATTTTTTTACTTTTATAATCTCGGAATAATTTAAAAAATAAATCTAAATTTGGTTCAGCATCCCCAATAAAGAGAATATCAAATATCTTACTTAAAGAGATTGGATTAGATGTAACTACAGGCCCTCCTCCGATGATTAGAGGAAAATCTATATTCTCGTTGTTTATTAATTCACGTCTTTTCTGAAACATAATGGGAATATTTGCTTTTTCCAAAATCCATAGAATATTCTTAAAATCATTTTCAAAATGCAATGAAAATCCTAATATATCAAATTCTCTTGGTAAAACCTTATTTTCAATGGATCGTAAAACTGCTTCTGATGAATAATCAAGTGAGGCCGGAAATTTAATATTTTTTGGTAAAAATATTCGTTCACAAGCTATATTTTCATAAGAATTAATTATAGAATAAAGCAACCTAATAGAATATGATGACATCCCAATCTTATACACATTAGGGTATATCAACCCAAAAGAAAAATCTATTGTTCTCCAATCTTTAACAATTAAATTTTCATTAGACATCTATATGCTAGATTCAGATTCATATTCAGTTTTAATCTTTTTGATTTCTTCAACAATTAATGGCAATATAGTTCCTGTTTTATTATTAAGTACAATTTCTGCTTTATCATCTAAATGCGTAGGTTGATCATTTACAATTATTAATTTGCCACCTCCGCTTAGTGTATATACAGGTAAGTCACAAATTGGGGCCACAGTTAAAGAAGATCCAACAATCAACATTACATCTGCTTTCTTTGCCAAATCAACGGACATATATTTTTCAAATTTTGGGAGTTCTTCTCCAAATAAAACAACAGAGGGTTTCAAGGGCATTCCACAATAATCACAAAGTGGTGATGATCTTTTTCTTCTTTTTAACTTATTTAAAACTTGGTCTTTGTTATAACTTGCACGACATCCTAAACAAGTAAATCTGTTAATATTTCCATGAACTTCATAGACGATCACTGCACCAGCTTTCTGATGTAATTCATCCACATTCTGAGTGATAATAGCTTTTATTATTTTCATTTTTTCAAGTTCAGCCAAGGCAAAATGACCTGGATTTGCCTCAGCATTAAAAAGTGTTGGGGCGATGTCTTCTGCCATTTTCCAAAATTTTGAAGGATCTTTTAAAAAAGATTCAATATCTCCGTAAATTTCAGGTTTATATTTATCCCAAATACCACCCTCTCCTCTAAAATCAGGTATACCTGATTCTGTCGAAATTCCGGCTCCAGTTAATACTATAGAGTTTTTAGAATTTGCAAGTAACTCCGCGGCTTTCTTAATATTTTCTCTTTCAGATAGTTCCAAGGGTGTCATCGGGATAAAAATATTGCTCCTTCAATTATTTAATTTTTTAAGAGTTATATTGCTAATAAATTTATAGATACTATTTTAGAAAAATTTTAATTCTAAGATTTGATTAAATTAAACAAAATTATATTTCTTAAAAGTTATTAACGATATAAGAGCTCATTAATTATCTTTTCAAAATTCTTAGAGTTTTTTCTATGATCACTGGTTTTACAATTATATTAGAAGAGGATATTCTTTATTGTTCAGATAATAAAAAATATAATTCCTTTGAGATAATCCTATTTTTAGAAAAACTATTGCGCAGTATAAATCCTAGAAATACTTGGCGCTTGAAAAAAATCTGTTATAAGGATCATAAAATAGGAAGAGAAAGAATAATTGTAAAGCATATAGTAACAAAAAGATTACATAATTTATTTTTTTGTGTTATAGGTGATTTTGATGTAGGATCTAAGGAGTCTTTTAAGATCGTAGATGAATTTAGTAATCAAGTTAATCTACATTATAGAAATCTAGCTGGATTAAAAAATGCCTCTGAAGAATCCACTTTCAATGATGTTGTATCTTTAATTGTTAATTATCTGAAAGAAAAGTATACAGAACCTTTGGAAGAAGAAATCATTTTTGATGAAAATGAAAATAATGTGAAAAATGCTATTCTTTATGCGGGAATATCATCCCAAGGATTACCTATAATC
>JAHQWI010000206.1 GCA_029856085.1 Promethearchaeia archaeon
GATATTAGTGAGTTTGTATTTACGATTTTTCAAGTTTTCTTCAGCTTTTTTATAAGCTTTTTTAATAGGATATATCGCAAATAATGGCTCTAAAAATCCATTATTCCATTTTGGAATACAACAATCATATCCTCTTGATTGTTTTATCAAAAATTCAATTACATCGAGATTAATAAGTGGTAAATCACAAGAAAGTGTAAGGGATTTTTCATAATCCATGTCTTTTAATTCTTTATATGCGGAATATAATCCTTTCATAGGGGTATATAAATTTGAATCTGATGAAAGAGAATTATCGTCAATTATGAATCCTGTAATCTGCTTAATATCAGTTTTATTAATGTAAGACTGAACTTGTTCTATGGAATGGGCGACTAAGAAAATACCATAATCAGTTTGAGTTAATGTCTCAAGCTGATAGGAAATTAAAGGTTTCCCATGAAACTCAAAAAGCCCCTTATCACTTCCAAAACGAGTACTTTTCCCTCCAATCAGTATGGTAATAGCTAGGTTTTTTAACTTATTGTTTATTTTTGACACTTCTTTTTTTAAAATCGTTAATTTTCTATTAGACTAATAATTAAAAATTATATATGATTTAAATTAATTGAAGATACTTAAATTTCCTCTCTTAATTATCCAAGAATCATGCTCTTTAATAAACCTAAAATAAAAATGAGAGATAAGGTAAAAGACCATTGTGCTATTTTTGGTGTAACATCTGATGATTTAGGCTTTTCCGTATCTAAGCTCTTATACCAAGGCTTAATTGCATTACAACATCGAGGACAGGAATCAACTGGAATTTCAATATTGAAAGCAGGCGGTAAAATTATTACTTATAAAAAGAGTGGGTTAGTCTCGAAAGTTTTAGAAAGTAAAATTTTATCTCAATATTGGGGAAATGTAGGTATTGGACACAATAGATACGCTACTACAGGAGCAACAGGATATAAATCTACCGACTATATGCAACCATTTCATTTCAAAAATAATGAAATTGAATTTTCTATGGCTTTCAATGGCACTATTGCTAATTTTGATGACATTAAGAAAAAGATGGATGATATGGGGCGTGTCTTTATTACCGATACCGATACTGAAGTAATTGCGCAATTAATTGGCTCTATTGCTTTAGGGACAGAAGATTGGCCAGAAGTTTTAACATTAGCTAGCAGATTATTAGATGGTTCATACTCATTAATTTTAATGACCCCTGAAGGAGATATCTATGCAATGAGGGATCCACTCGGATTTAAACCTCTATGTATTGGAGAATTAAAGAATTCTAAAAGAAATATTTATTTTGTTGCCTCTGAATCCTGTGCTATAGATGTTGTAGGTGGAACTCTCATACGAGATGTTAAACCTGGTGAAATAATACATTTAAGCCACCAAAAAGACATTCACTCTGAAAATGTTATAAAATCAAATAGAACTGCGCTATGTCAGTTTGAATTTGTATATTTTGCTCGCCCAGATTCGATTATTGATGGAGTTTCAGTTGCAGAAGCAAGATTGAGATTAGGTGCATATTTAGCTAAAAACGATCCCATTTTAAGAGATCTTGAAATTAGAGAAAATGCAATAGTGGTACCTGTTCCAGATTCCGGTCGTAGTGTCGCTGTAGGATATGCCAAAGAAGCTAAACTTCCTTATGTAGAAGGATTGATGAAAAATAGATATGTACATAGAACTTTTATTATGCCAGGTCAAGCAAAACGAAAATTAGCTGTGAAAGAAAAATTAAATCCTATAAAAAGTGTTGTTTTTGATAAAGATATAATCCTCTTAGATGATTCAATTGTAAGAGGAACCACAACCCAGCAAATAGTTTCACTTTTAAGAGAAAAAGGAGGAGCTAAGCGAGTTCATTTACGAGTAAGTTGTCCTCCAATTATAAGTCCATGCTATATGGGAATTGATTTTCCAACCAAAGATGAATTAATAGCTGGAAGGTTTCAAGAACTATATGGTGAAAATTTTCTGGAAGAAATTCGAAGAACAATTGGGGCGGATACTTTATTATATCAAACTGTTGAAGATTTGACTCAAGCTATTGGGAAGGATAAAAACCAATTATGTTTAGCGTGTTTAACGGGAGACTATCAATTAAAATCTGTAAAAAAATTGGCAGAATTGGAAAAATCAATTGTTAGAAGTAGAACTTAAATTTATTCTACACCATCCCAGCAATATGTACATAGTTTTTCTTTTGGTAAACCAATAGCTTTAACCAAGTCTTCAAGTCTCTGGTATTGTAAGGTTGTCAATTGCAATTTTTTACGAATTACATCAACCATAGCTTTATATTTATCAGATTCTGGATTGGTATATTCTACTGGATCTTCAATGTTCCTACCAATTAGTTCTTTTATAGCCCATCGTCCAGCTAAATCCAATTCAGAGCGAGACCTAGAAAAATTAAGAAATTTGCAACTATACACAAGTGGAGGACAAGCCGGCCTCATATGCACTTCCTTAGCTCCAAATTCATATAATCTTTGAATTGTTTTTCTAAGTTGAGTTCCTCGTACAATCGAATCTTCACAGAAAAGAAGGCGTTTGTTATTAATCAATTCATTAATTGGGATAAGTTTCATTATTGCAACTAAATCTCTAATTGATTGATCTTGAGGCATAAAGCTTCGGGGCCAAGTTGGAGTGTATTTCACGTATGGTCGGGAAAATGGGATTTTTGCTTCATTTGCATAACCTAAACCATGGGCTGTTCCCGAATCTGGGATACCTGCCACTAAATCAATTTCCACATCGTCATTCTTTGCTAAATAAGACCCACATTTATAGCGAACAACTTCCACATTAATTCCTTCATAATCTGAAGCAGGGTATCCATAATAAACCCACAAAAAAGCACAGATTTGTAGGCGATCACCAGGAGGGATTTTCTGTTCGAATCCATTTTTATTTATAAAAATTACCTCACCTGGCCCAAGAAATTTTGATATTTTATATCCCAGGTTTGGAAATGCACAGGTTTCTATGGTAACAGCATAGGAACCAGGTTTATTTCCAATGATAAGAGGTGTTCTCCCAAACTTATCTCTTGCAGCATAAATGCCTTCCCCAGTTAATATAAGCATTGTACACGAGCCATCAATCATATTTTGTACCTTTTGAATTCCTTCTTCAAAGGTACTCCCTTGGCTTATTATTGTTGCAATCAATTCTGTTGGATTAATTTCGCCTCCATGCATTTCTGAGAAATGTGTCCCGTTTTTTAAGGCTTCCTTTGCTAAATATTCCAAATTATTTATTCTCCCAACAGTAGAAATTGCAAATACGCCTAAACGTGAGTTGATTATTAAAGGTTGATCTTCAAAATCACTAATCACCCCAATACCTTTATTACCATGCATCTTCTTGATATCTTTTTCAAATTTCGATCTGAATTGAGATGTGGTAATATTCTTAATAAATCTTTGAAATCCACCTGAGTTCTTTACAGCTAAGCCGCCTCTTACTGTGCCTAAATGGCTGTGATAATCAGTTCCAAAGAACAAATCTTCTATGCAATCATTATTTGAAAAGACTGCGAATAATCCTCCCAAAATTTTTCCTCCATGTATAAGTTTGATAAAAGATTTTTAAACTAATTTATTAATCTACTAAGCTAAAACTTATTTCCTACAATAATGGATAAAATTTTGATACATTTTTATCCCATATTTACCCGATTTTTCAGGATGAAATTGAGTAGCGATAATATTGTCCTTACAAACTATAGAACAAAATTCAGTTTCGCCATAATTTGTTTTACCGAGTATAGTTTCTTTTTCTTTGGGGATTGCATAAAAACTATGCACAAAATAAAAATAGGCGTTATTTGGAATTTCTTTAACTAAAAAATGGTTTTCATCTAATAATTGAACATTATTCCACCCGATTTGAGGGATTTTATCTACTTTTGTTTTATCAAATGAAATTACTCCACCTTTAATCATATCTAATCCCTTATGTTTTCCCATTTCAGAGCTTTGGGAAAATAGTAGATGCAATCCAAGGCATATGCCAAATAATGGCTTTTTCTCCTTTACTATATCTTCAATTGTGGTAATCAAGTTTTTTTCATTTAGATGTTCCATCGCATCTCCAAACGCTCCAACTCCGGGTAGAATCACCCCATCAGCATCTTTGATGTTTTTTGGATCTGAAGTAATAGTACTTTTTACCTCTAAATAGCGAAAAAGTTTATAGATACTCTTAAGATTTCCCATCTCATAATCTATAATGGCAATATTAAATGGCATATTTTATAACCTCATAGGGATTCCAACTTTATTACATTCCCTTTTTACCACTTCTATTGGAAATTCATTATAGTGAAAAATCGAGGCCGCTAATGCAGCATCAGCTTTACCAAGTTTAAATACTTCTACAATATGCTGAGGATTTCCTGCACCTCCTGAAGCAATTATTGGAACATCTAATCCTTCACTAAAAGCTCTTGTTAATTCTAAATCATATCCATTTTTAGTTCCGTCACAATCCATAGAAGTCAAAAGAATTTCACCACTTCCTAAATTAGTAGCTTCTTCACCCCATAAAATAGCGTCTTTTCCTGTGGGAGTTCTTCCGCCATTAATATAAACCTCCCACCAACAATATTTATTATCTACTTTAATAACCACATTTTGTTGCGCCTCTTCTGGAGACTCTACATAAACTCTTTTAGCATCTATAGCTGTTACAATACATTGGGATCCAAATATTTTTGCTCCTTCAGTTATTAATTCAGAATTTTGAACAGCAGAAGTATTTACGGAAACCTTATCTGCTCCTGCTCTTAAAATTTCTTTAATGTCTTGTACAGTTCTTAATCCGCCACCCACAGTAAAGGGAATAAATATTTGTTCACCAGTTTTTTCAACTAATTCTATCAATATTTTTCTCTTATCTGAAGATGCAGTGATATCCAAAAAAACTAGCTCATCAGCTCCATTTTCATCATAAAATCGTGCTAATTCAATAGCATCTCCGGCATCTTTTATGTCAATGAATTTCGTACCTTTAACTACTCTATTGTTTGTTACATCTAAACAAGGTATAATACGTTTAGCTAATGGCATGATAAAAAATCTTAATTTTCAAAGACTTAGGTAATTCAAAAAATGTACTAAAATAAATTTTATTAAAATACTTTTTAATTGGTTTAATATAATATTAAAAACTATTGGTTATGACAAACCCGGTATACTTTCTCTTTCAAATCTTTTCATCGTTATCGCATCACTTGGACACGTAACAGCGCATAAACCACACCCTATACATTTTTCAGCATTCACATTAGCAAAATCATCTACAGTAATTGCGTTAAACTTGCACCGTTCCACACAAGTTTCACATGCAGTACAAGCATCCTCATCGATGCTCGATATAAAATTCGCTTTAGCGATCGCTCTTGGATTATCAAATTTAGTTAATCCTCTCAACATTCCACAACAACATTCACAACACGAACATATCACACTAGTAAATTTCGCTGTATTATCAGTTGCCAGTACTAGACCTACTTCTGCAGATTGCTTCACTATTTCTTTAGCTTCTTTCTTAGAGATTTTTTTAGCGCCAATATATTCAGCAGCAGGACCTATTTGAAGGCAGTTATGAAGGGGATATTTATCAGTACATTCTCTCACACCACTAATCCCTGCTCTTAATCGACATGGGCAGTCAATTACCGCAAAAGAGCTATGGTTATCAATTATGCTATATACTTCTTCTAAAGGCATGATTTCATGTTCTGGGTCAATTGTCTCGCTAACGGTTAAAACTCTCATATATGGTGTACCCTTCCAAGAGGTCTCCCATTTTTGATAGTACTTATCCTCAATGAAAAATTTTCTGCTTAAATCAGCAAATTTTTTCGCATCAGGCCCTTCATAATTCTCTTTGACAATGAAAGGAACATCATACATCATAAAAGGATCAGGTAAAGCATATTGTCTTCCAAGTGTCACAACAAATCGTTTCTTACTAACTTCATCAAGTTTTTCAATTAATTCTTTTTTATCAATATTAACCTCATTAGCGAATTTTGCGATATGTATCCCCTCAGGAAAAACGGGAAGATATTGAACTAGTTTCGCGATTTCAGGATTATACATAAGGCTTAAATATTCAATATACGTTTCCGTAGGCTCTTCATTTTCGTCTGTTGGAATCGAATGTGGTTTTCTTATTAATTTTTTAGCAACCTTTATTAAATCTTCCCTATGCTCATCATTTACGATCATTTCTAATTCACTTATATTATAGAATTAAAAAAAGTAAGATTACCTACCATTTAAAGATAATTTTAATCCTGAGTATAATATTTAAATAAGCCACCAATTAATTGACCAGTACTTATACCTGCGTCTCCAGGAGGTATAATTTCATGTTCTAAGAAATTTAATCCTGCTTGAACAATTTGATCTTTTATAGCTCTTGAAAATGAGTAATTATAGGCTACACCTCCAGTTAATCCAACCTTATTAATTTTTTTTTCTTTGGCAATCATTAGTGCTACGTTAGCAAAAACCTTCCCAATTTCTATTTGAAATTTGGCAGCGATATCCTTTTTATCATATTTTCCCTCTTCTAAAAGGGAGACGATATTTAATATTAGATCTGAAGTGTTAATTATATATCTTCCATCTCTTTTAGTAAATTTAATATTTAACTCAACCTTAGTGGGGTTACCTCTCGAAGCTATACTTTCAAGCCTCATGGCAGGTTCTCCTCTATAAGTTTTAATTTTTGATGCTCCTAAAAGATAAGATACTGAATCAAAAATTCTTCCAGTTGAGCTTGTTAATGGTATACTCTGAGTAGGAAATTGGGTTTTTGCTTGCTCGAATTGGGAAATTAAAGTTTTCAATTCAGCATTTTTATATTCAAGATCATTTTCTACTTTTAATTTGTTTAAAATTTTAGCTGCCTCATCTGATCCTAGAGCCCCTAAGAGGATTGATGCTAGCATACGTGCTGGATATTTTGTGCATCGATCTCCCCCAATCATTGGTTGATATTCCAGTTGACCTAAACGTTTAAAATCATTATAGGAGGATAATAATATTTCACCACCCCATATATTTCCATCATCACCATACCCAATTCCATCCGTAGCAATACCAATAATTTTTTCATCTTTCTTCACATTATTTTCAGCCATTAATGATAGAATATGGGCATAATGATGCTGTAATCTATAAATTTCGCATTTGAATTGGTCTCCAAGCTCCCTAGCTAACTTGGTTGTAATAAATTCTGGATGGGTATCACATGAGATAAATTTAATTTCAGAATCATTTATTTGTAGAAGAGTTTTCATGTGAAAAAGAGCATTCTTAAGAAATTCATATGTTTCCAAATGAGAAACATTACCTATATGTTGTGTAGGAAAAATTCTATTCCTTCTTAAAATAGCACCTGTTGTGGCTAATAAAGGTCCTGTAGCAATTGCTCCAGGAACATCCACCTCGAATGGCAAAGGCATGTATTCAGGTACATAACCTCTAGAACGTCTAATTAATTTCATTTTATTATCATGAATTCTTAATACACTATCATCAGCTCTTTGATAAATTGGTCTATTATGAAGAAGAAAAACATCTGCTAAATCATGAAGTTGTTCAAATATTTTTATGTTATCTATTGCCATAGGAATATAAGATTTATTCCCACTGGTATAAATTAATGGTGTTTCTCCAATATAATCGAATAAGAGATGATGAATACCTGAATAGGGGAGCATTACTCCAACATTTTGCAAGCCTGGAGCAACTTGTTTACTAATTAAAGAATTATCGTTTGAATTTGCCCTTTCTAAAAGGATTATTGGTCTACGGAATGAATTCAAAAGTTCTGATTCTTTTTTTGAGATTTTCAAAATGTTTTCAACAATTTGTAGATTGGGAACCATTAATGCAAAAGGCTTATACTTTCTTTCCCCCTTCCTTTTACGTAATTTAAGAATAATATCATCATTATTAGCTAAACAAACTAAATGAACTCCTCCTATACCCTTGATAGCAACAATATTGCCTTCTTTTATTCTTTTAGCTGTTTCCTGCAAAATACCTTCTATTGAATCATCTTTAAGAATTTCTCTCTGTTTGTTAAAAAGTTTATAATGTGGTCCACATACAGAACATGCAAAAGTTTGGGCATGAAACCTCCTGTTATTGAAATCTGAATATTCTTGAACGCAAGATTCTGGTTCTGCTTGCATACAAAATGGAAATTCAATCATTGTGCTACGTTCTCTATCATAAGGTAATTCAGTTACAGTAGTAAACCTAGGACCACAAACGGCACATGCAATGAATGGATAATTATAGTACTTTTTTTTTTGAAGACTACGCATATCTATTAAACAATCATTACAGATTGCAATATCTGGTGGAAGTGTTAAACTAACACCACGGCCTTGTTCACTTTTTTGAATTTCTAAAGTCTTAAATTCTTGTGAATTTTCTAAATAATTTACTTCAATATTTTCTATATATGAAATTTTGGGTTTCTTTAACTCGATTTCTTCTAAAGATTTTCTTAAACTTTGGGAAGACCCTTGCAAAACCAATCTAACACCAGCGTTCCCTCTGTTCAATATATAACCATTTAGGTTTAAGGAACGAGCTAAGTTATATAGATAAGGCCTAAACCCTACTCCTTGGACAATTCCAGTTATATTAATCTCTAATGTTCTATAATCTTTCATTAAGAGTTATCTTCACTATGATATTTATAATAAATACTACAAGTTCCCTCATTTGAGACCATACAAGGTCCGATTGGGTTAATCGGAGTACATTCTTTTCTAAATAATTCACATTCATAAGGGTAAAGTTTTCCAACCATTATTAAGTGGCAAGAACAGCCAGGAGGGATATCTTGAGATTTTTCGATTGTAATATCAAACTTCTTATCAGCATCAAATTCTTGATATTTTTCTCTGATGACTAATCCACCATCATTAACCCTTCCAATTCCCCTCCATGGTGATGAAACAGATTGAAAAACTTCTTCTATAATTTTTTGCGCGATAATATTCCCTTCGGGCTTTACCACTCTTGAATATTCATTTATCGTATCATATTTTTTATCTCTCACTTGCTTTAAAAGCATCAGAATTGAAAGCAAAACATCGTTAGGCTCAAATCCAGAAATCACATTAGGAATTCTATATCCTTGGGAAAAAATTTCATATGGTTTTAAACCAATTATAGTTGAAACATGCCCAGGTGATATAAAACCATCTATTCTTAATTGAGATTGGCTCATTAGAAATTCCAAAGCGGCTGGTATTAATTTATGCGCGCAAATTACTGAGAAATTTGAGGGAGGACCAGATTGTAATTCATATCCAATTAAAGGAACTGTAGTTTCAAACCCTATAGCAAAAAATATCACTTCTTTGTCTGGATTTTCTTTAGCGATTTTTACTGCATCATTGGGTCCATATACTATTCGAACATCAGCGCCTTTTGCTTTAAGTTCAGCTAAAGATATATTTGTTGCAGGAACTCGTATCATATCTCCAAAGGTGATTATTATAGTATCATCTCTTTTTCCAAGTTCAACTGCTTTATCAATATCAGCAGCAGGGCAAATACAAACTGGACATCCTGGACCTGATAAAATTTCAATTTCTTTAGGTAAAAGAGTTCTTAATCCGTATTTAGAAATTGTATGCTCATGGGTTCCACAAACGTGCATAAATTTGATCTTCTGACTTGTATTTTGTCTACTGATATCTTTTACTAATTTATTGATTGATTTTATAATCTTATTTGTAAATACCTTACTTTTAAGGATAGTTAATTCGGGAATATTCATTATATTATTATCTAAACAAAATTTTTTGAAAGTTAAGCAAATTATAATAATGTAAATTATCTTTATTTATAGTAGAAGTTATTTAAGATATTTTTTCTCTATAATTAAAACATTATCAAAATAAATTAGTAGTGTTACAAAATGAATACAGAGATACAATTAAATGAAGAGATTAGAAAAAAGATAATTTCAATTCTTGTAAAACATGGTATTAAAAGAATATCAATATTTGGATCTTATACTCGCAATGAAGCAACACCAAAAAGTGATTTAGACTTGATTGTAGAGTTTCCTGACGGAACTAGTTTATTAGATCATGTTGGTATAGAAATTGAATTATCTGAAGCTTTGAATATGAAGATTGATCTATTATCTCGTAATGGAATAAGCCCATATATTAAAGATCAAGTATTGAAAGAGGCAATTGTGATTTATGAATGAGTGCTCTTAAAAATAGTATTGAGCAAATTATAAGGAAAAAGGATAAGGATAATAATAATGATTAACAAATCCTAGGGATTGGTTCTCCTAAAGGTTTATCTACAAATCTGGTGCCCCCCACAATTGTTTCCAAAAAAACTCTTTTAGGATTATCAATTTTTACCTCACCAATTATCTCAGCGCCTTTCCCAATTTCAGTCGATCTTATTTTTTCTAAGATAATTTTAGAGTACTCAGGAGTAACAGCTAAAAGAGCCCTTCCTTCGCATGCTATATTATAAGGATCTAAACCTAGCATATCACATATTGCGACAACTTGCTTCTTAATTGGAATTTTTTCTTCGTCAATCCAGATACTCACATTGGATTTTTCTGCCCAATCATTTAAAGCAGCAGCAATGCCACCACGAGTAGGATCCTTCATTGCATGAATTAAGTTATTATTAATTTCCAACTTAATCGCATTATAAATCTCAAGTAATAAAGAGATGTCTGATTTTAAATCCGTGGAGATATTCAGCCCCTCACGAGAAGCCATCAATGAGGTTCCATGATCTCCAATACTTCCAGTTAAAATAATCTTATCTCCAGCTTTTAGATGGTTATCTAGAATCTTGATTTTTTTATCTTTAATTCCAATACCAGTTGTAGCCATTATTATTTCATTTAATGTACCTCTTGGCATTATTTTTGTATCTCCCGCAATTATCGCAATGTTTGCTTCCTTCGATTTCAAATTCATAGAATTAACTAATTTTCCTAATTTTTCAAATTCGAATCCTTCTTCAATAATTATTGTAGATGTAAGAGCAATTGGTTCTGCTCCCATCATTAAAAGATCGTTAACAGTGCCGCACACACTTAAAGTTCCTAAATCTCCACCAGGAAAAAATAAAGGAAAAACCGTATGCCCATCTGCTGTAACCACAATTTCTTTATTGTAGTTATCTAAAGGGATTGTAGCACCATCATCTAATTCTTCAACACCAATACCATTATTTACTTTTTTAAATGGAATATTTTTTGTAATGAAATCTATTAATTTTTCTTGTAAAACTCCACCAGCTCCATGTGCCAAACGGATTATATCTAAACTCTCTTTTTTTTTACTCATAAATGCAAGATTGAAACAAAAATTAAAAGAATTTAGGTTATAAAACAAGTATAATATAAAAATATAAAAAAAAAGAATTGTTTCGATTTATTTAACTACATATTTATAATGGTTTCACTTTCAAAAATCAAATCAATAACATCGCTAGATGAAATTAATTTTATTTTATCAGAAATGAAATTGCTTAAACCTCGAAGTTCGATGTCTTCTTTACATGCTGCCACTGTTTTATTTTGATTTAAAGCTTGGGAAACTGTTGCGTTAGATTTATTTGCGAAATAGACAGCGTTCTGGAGTAAAAATATGGTAACGTCATCTTCATCTGTATGTTCCATAGCAAGTTGTATTCCTGTTATATCTTCACTTGAAATAAAATATAAAACTTTTTTGCCCATTATTTTTACACCTCCTAAAATGGTATGGTAACCGTTGAATTTTCAATAATTTTTAAAATCTCTTCATGTTCCTTAATTTCAACGCTGTCAATTAAATCCTCTTTGGTGAGTCCACGCTCATCAAGTGATTTTTTATCCACATAGATTTCCAAATCTATATCTTTTAAAAAGTTAATGTGCATTGAATACATGGTTTTGTCTACATCTTTGAGAAATGTATACACTCCATCGTTAATCGCTACAGTTATTGGTTCAAAATCTCCGCTCACAGCAACTGACATCCTTAAACCCTCAACAGGGTACAAAGTACCATGAGGAGGTTGCCGTAAAAGTATAACTATCTCTTTTTCTTCAGACATGATATCACCTCAGCATATTACAACTAATCGATCGGTCTCTTCAATAATCTTTGCCAGATCAGGTGTTCCTGCTCGCTTAACGTCACCGCATTCTCTCTTTAAACAATTTTTCATAGTGCCTCTAACCAATAAACAGAGATTACATAACCTCACAGTCGCTCCTTTCTCGAGGATTTCCTTAAATCCCTCTTCGATATTAAAGATTCCTTCAACATTTTTTTGATTTTCTAAAGCTGCATTAACTGCATCCATATAACAAAATATATGCACGCCATGCCCTTTATCTAATGCTGCATTTGCTAATTTCACTACTGTCTCTGAAGATTGTGCTTGGTAAGGACCATTGAAAAAAAGAATTCCCAGTCTTCCCATTTTTAATTTATCATCTCCGATGTTTAATCTTTTCTCCACATAAACAACAGATAAGCTGCAATCCATGAGCCAAACATTATACAAACGCCTGTTATGATACTATGTAAGGAAAGTTGTGGAACACCGCCTAAAATATTGGTTATATTACATCCCATTGCGGTAACCGCACCAAAACCCATTAATCCGCCACCGATAAATTGTTTGACTAACGTAAAGCCATCCTTTGGGACTCTAAACTTGAATTCACCAGAAAGATAAGCACCTGCAAAAGCACCAATAATAATGCCAAATATTATAAAACCAGCCCACATAACTGAATTTTTAGTTAACAGCCAATCATCTATATCCATCCAACCACCAGTAATACCTACTACTCCATTACTAGCAACATAACCAGCGGTTAATATTATTCCAATAAGAATACCAGTAACCCACCATGGATATGCCTTTTTAAAGGTTGAATCTACAAGATTCTCTGTTTTTATCATTGGTTCATTTGCTTCTCTTTTCTTTTTAATTGCCGGTAATCCCCAGAAGATAAACATTAATACAATGCCCACTAAGCCAACAATAAGCATTAAAAGTGCATTTCCTGTCGGCGTTTTATCTCCAATTACAACATGTTGTAAGTCTAATTTAGCTACACTTAAAATCCCAGCGCCTGTCATCATTGCTCCTGTAGTCAATCCAATTGCTGCGACAAAAGAACCCATCATACCTTCTCCTACTCGATATGTGGTTCCACTCGCACATCCTGCTGCAAGAACCATACCAATTCCAAAAACTAAGCCACCAACAATAGCACTCCATGGTTTAAATGGCTTTGGAGCTAAAGTAATAACATCCCCGAAGGCAAATATTGCAAAACCAACCATTAAAACTGCTAATGAAACGAGTACTGCTTTTGCTAATTTAAATTCTTTCAACAAGATGATATCTCTAAAGGCTGAGTTCATGCAAAATCTTCCACGTTGTAATATAAAACCAAAAATCGCTCCTATTAATAGTCCTACTATTAATACATACCAAAATTCATTAGTTAATATTTTTTTTC
>JAHQWI010000207.1 GCA_029856085.1 Promethearchaeia archaeon
TGTTATAATCGTCCGAGCCGTGACTTCAGGCATGCAGGTAAAAGGGTACACATGACATGAACCATCAAAACCACTCTTGGCTCTATCAATATATTCGCCTAATACCCATTGGCATTCTCCTCCAATATCCATTGGAACGTATGGGTGAGATAAATGTTCTAGCCATTTTCGATGAAAGTTCAAATGGAACTTATGAGAAACCCAATCCCACAAGCTTAAATTTTGATGTATCTCCACACCCATTTCTCCTAGTTTCCTTCTAATATCGACATTAACAAATGGCTCTAAACTTATATGTATTTCACCAAATAATGCAACTCGTAAAGGAGTTCGTGTATTATCAACATCTATTTGATTAAAATCTTCTTTGATTACTTTTTTAAAATTTCGTAGTTCTTTAAGGGTATTGGCTTGATCAAGTTTATTTAATAAACTATTCAAAACTTTAGTCGTATCTCCTTGATTTCGTTCATATGCCCGGAATAAACCTTCCGCAGTCTGCATATCTTGCAAAAGTTTTGCTTTCTTCAAGAAAAATATAACCGCCTTTACGAACTTAGAATACGCAAATAAATCCCTCTTTCCACTTAAATCTTGGAGCGTCTTGACCCATTTGAATTCGAGTAAGTCAGCTTGATCCAATGGAATTACATTCACGTGTTTATATCCCATATCATGTAAAAGGCGTTCTTGTACAGCATGATAAAATCCGAATCTACATGGCCCACAATCAATTGCCATAACAAGTGTATCTGCACCCTTCTTAATGGCACTTACGAAATCACCCAGAGTCGCCTTAAATGGAAAACAGACAAACTCGGGGCTATATTTTACTCCAATTTTAATGGCTTCACGATTAGTTGGGTCAGGTAATACAACTTCTATGTCAAGTTGTTCGAATAGTGTTTTAAATGCATAAACATTTGGTCCCATGTTAGGGAATGAGAGAATCATCTATCTTAGAACTCCTCAAGTCTTCTTAATATGTATTGTTTCACTAATGAATGAATATAATCGACGTTTATTTAAATAAACTATTGTTTAAATAACAAAGCAAAAAATAAAAATATACACATTACAATCAAATTATCAAAAGTATGATTCTCTTATTAAAAAATTAGGTTTAAATTAATAATCGATTTGATTTTGTTAAATTAACTAGAAGAAAAACCAATTAAATTTAAAACAAGAGGAGTCTACCTTTAACAAATGTTTTTATTCTAATTGTTTTATTAGATAGAAGATTGAGATTTTTATCCTAAGATTTAAAGAATAAACGGAGTGATGGCAGGTTTTGAGTTCTATGGTTAAAAAAGAGAAAAATAAGCCAATAAAGGAAAAAAAAGAAAAAAAGAAGAAATCAAAGGTTCATGGAGCAAATATACCTAATGAAAATCACGAAGAGATAAAAAAGAGCAACATTCTTTCCGCACTAGACAAAATTGATAATAAAAGTAAAGAAGAAACCAGATTTATAGAAGAAAAATTGAGAGCAGGATTGATAAAAAGTGAAAGATCTAAAACTGTTGAGGATATAGAAAAAGAGAAAATTGAGATTAATGAAATTAAAAAGAAGATAGAAAATCTAAGGAAACTTAAAGACGAACACGATAAGAAGGAAGAGTTCGATGAATCTATTGAAGTTTCTAAAAAAATTATAACCGTTGCTTTCTCAAATAATTTAAAGGCTATAGTGAATGAAGAGAAGAAGTTTTTAGAGTTAACAGAAAAAAAGGTAATTCAAAAATCTGAGACAATGGAAATTCTTGATAAAAAAGACGATTTGGGATCCACTAAACAAGAAAAAGAAAAAATGGAAACCATAAAAGAGAATGTAAACGCAAAATTAAAAAAAGCAAGAATTCAAGAAAATAAGAAATTTGAAGAAGAACAGCGAAAATTCATGGAGGAAAAAGAGGAATTTAAACAAGAGAAACTAAAACTCGAAGAAGATAAAGAGGCATTTAAGTGGGAAAAACAAATGTTAGAAGAGTTAAAAAAACATGAGAGAGATAAAGAAAAAGACACGACAAGAGAGGAAATTGATAAAGAAATAGAAAAGAATGAAGGTGATGAAAAAAAGAGATTCGAAGAAGAGAAGTTAAATTTCGAAAGAGAAAAAGCAAAATTTGAACAGGAAAAGCAAAAATATCAAGAAGAAAGAGAGGCATTCAAGCAAGAAAGATTAAAGTTTAACGAAGATAAAGAAGCTTTTAAATGGGAAAAACAAATGTTTGAAGAAATGAAAAAACATGAAAGAAGTAAAGAATAAAATATTGAGATAAAAGAAGATTGATAACCCATAATTCATCACATTTCCTTATATTATAATTTAATCTTTCTTAAAATCTATAAATAGCCAATTCTTAGTGAATTCATATCCTTCTTTGGTCGTTGGTGCTTGCCCGTGTTCTAAATGAAAACCAAGTTTATCAAGTGTATTCATCATATAAAATGGTGGGGAATCAGGTGGAGCACCAGACAGTCTATTTTCGAAGATCTGGGGAACTCTCTCTTTCTTAAATAATTTTACAGTTTCCTTAATATCATCGACA
Source organism: Promethearchaeia archaeon (assembly GCA_029856085.1). Classification (GTDB taxonomy): domain Archaea; phylum Asgardarchaeota; class Lokiarchaeia; order Sigyniarchaeales; family SOKP01; genus Loki-b32. Next base: position 2,556 of record JAHQWI010000207.1, read on the forward strand.
CACCAGTTAAGATTATGAACATATGCTCCATTCTTTTGTAAAAGTTCGTACCATGTTCCTTCTTTTCCTACAGGTTGACAATACTGAAGTACAGCATTACTCAAATTGACATGAATGATTCGCATGAAATCACTATCTAAAATACTGGAAAATTCTTTTTCTATTATTTCAGTGCCAAATAGTTTATGCAAGAACTCATACGTCTTCTCGTTATCAGAATTAGTTAATTCAATATGTAGCATGGTTGATGCATCCCCAATTAACTTATCATAACCTGTTGGATACTGAGTTTTAGGGATATCCCCTTCTTTTATCGTTGGTCTTTCTGATAAAGCTAAATGGAAGCCGAATATTTCCATAGTATCCATAATGTATAATGTTTTTGCATCCTGATTCATTTGCTCTAATGGAATTATCTTTTCCCATTCTATATCAATTCTCGAGAGAGGAGCAATCCCTCGTTCTTTTTCTATTATTTTAACTGTTTCTTTGATGTTATCTACAGTAAAAGTTAAATGATGGACTCCATGACCTTTGGTTTGCAAATGATTATACCAAATTCCTTCTCTAGCTAATGGTTCAATGAATTGTAAAACAAGATCACCAACTCCAACATGAATGACTTTAGCAGAATCTCCATTTAAAAGATTTGCTAAATCCTCTTGTATTTTTAAAGCGCCAAATAAATTATGAAGAAGTTGATAAGCTTCTTCAGCATTAGGCACAATTACTCCAATATTAACCAAAGGTGAAAGTCTTATTGTCATTTAAATCAATTTATTTTATTTACGAAATTTAGGAATGCTTTCACTATCATATGAAATTTAGGATCAGGGACAACAGTTAAATGGTCTTTTCCTTGAATTTGAAAGTGACACGCATCTGGAACTAATTGAGCTATTAAGGTTTTATCCCCAGGAATAAAATCATCAGATCCTACAACAGTCATGACTGGGACCTTAATTCCTCTAAGAGCCTTTTTCATTTGGGCATTTGTTTGAAATTCATTTACCTGAGGTTGAAAACCTCCCTTCGTAACAGCAGCTAACGCATCTAAATTAGCTCCCATTGATTCAGCAAATTGTCGAAATCTTAATGCAACTGGATTTTTAATGTTATCAGTATTTTCTGCTTCTAAAGCCTCAGCTATCTGAAGTGAACGTTTTTCCGCCGCTGGCCTTTCTTCTTCACTAAGAAACTGAAGAACGAATCCACCAAGAATAGCACTCTTAAAGAGTTCTTGTTTACGAAGTAATATATTTAATGTTAATCTAGAGCCCATCGAATATCCAAAGAAATTAGCCTTCTCAATAGATAGATAATCAATTAACTTTATTATATCATCGGTCATGTGTGCCCCATATTGAGTTGGATCTAAAGGTTTATCGCTTTTGCCATGACCACGGCAATCTAAAAGTATTAATCTATATTTATCCTTTAGGATATTTACCCAATTTGCTAACTTCCAATTTCCTTCAAGACTTGCTGCAAATCCATGTATCATTACTACAGGAGGGCCTTCTCCTTCGATTTCATAATAAATTCTAACCCCATCGTTATTGAAATATGGCATTATAAGAATTCCTCATTCCTCTTTTATCCTTCTTAATTCAATTTTTACAGCATTAATTCTATCCATGCATTCAAGTTCAACGACATCTTGATCTGCTACCCATTGCTTTGGAAATCCTCCACCAAACTGAAGCATAATAATATAAGGGAAAATATCATGATAAAAGAATCCACATAATCCTCCAGCACTATGGCCGCTCAGCTCTATTTTATCACCAACTTTATGGCCAGCATTACAATTGCCTTTAACTTCTTTTATAGTACCAACAATTCGATACCCAATCTTTAAATTTTCAGCCATAATTATCTACCTCTTTATTGTCTAATTTTATATAATTTCAAGTTTAATTATATCTAGTGTTATATTATTCAATTTATTTAAATTAATTAGGTTATTATTAGGTTTATTGTGATAAAAATGTCAAAACTAAAAGATATAGGGCAACCAGAGGAGTTTTGGGATTACTTTGAGCAAATTTCCAAAATTCCCCGCTGTTCAAGAAATGAGGAAAGAATTAGAAATTTCATCAAGGAGGAAGGCGAGAAATTCGGTTACAAAACCCAGGTAGATAAGGTTGGTAATCTTGCCATTAGCATTCCAGCAAAATCTACTCAGAAAGAAAAATTAATTTTACAATGTCATATGGATATGGTTTGTGAGAAGAATGATGATGTTAAACACGATTTCTCAAAAGATCCTTTAAAATTGAAGATTATGGAGATTGATAATGAAAAATGGTTAACTGCTGAGGGTACCACATTAGGAGCAGATAATGGTGTTGGGATATGCTTTATTCTATCTATCATGAAAAAAATTAACGATGGATCTTTGAATTTTGATTCATTAGGTTTAGAACTAATATTCACAGTCCTTGAAGAGTATAATTTAGGTGGAGCAGAAGGTATCGACAGAAGTCTAGTAGATGGAAATATGCTTATCAATCTCGATTCTGGAGGTGACGGAATGATTACTAATGGGTGTGCTGGGGGTATTGGTTTTATTGCTGATATTAAAACTAAATCTGTATCTGTTGATAAATTTAAGGAAAACCTGATTTCTCTTAATCTTACTCTGGATGGTCTAATTGGGGGGCATTCAGGGGGGGATATCAATCGAGGGAGAGGAAACGCTAATAAACTCTTATGCCATATTTTATGGAAAATTCATAAGAACTATTCGATTCATATTAGTTCTATCAATGGAGGAAATGCCGCTAATGCAATAACTCGAGAAGCAAACACTACACTTTATGCAAGGGAAGAAGATTTCTCAGAAATAAAATCTCTCGCCAATAATATCTTTACAGAGTTAAAGAAAAATTATGATGGAATTGAGAAAGATATGCAATTATCAATTGAAATAATAGAGAGTAAAGTTAATGCAACCATTTTTTCCGAAGAAATTCAAAAGAAATTACTAGATCTCTTATACATAATCCCCTGTGGTCCTTTGTCAATACATCCAAAGATTAGAGCATTTGCTTTTGCATCTACAAATATAGGTATAATAAGAACGGAAAAAGATTATATTAGAATACGGATGTTACACCGAAGTTTTAGCGAATATTACAATCAAAAGACTTGTGAAGAAATTATTACTCTATTAAAAATGTCTGGACTTGAAATGACCCGAACAATACCTGGAATCTATCCACCATGGGAACCAAATTTTAATTCAAATCTTCTGAAATTGGCAAAGGAGAGTTATTCTGAAATGTCTAATAAAGAACCATTGGTTATATTAGTTCAAGGAGGTTTAGAATGTACACTCTTGATAAACTTAAATCCTGAAATGGAAGCGATAGCAATAGGTCCTACAATAAGAGATATGCATTCTCCTAACGAGCGCCTAAATGTTAAATCCGTTGAAAAAACATGGAATTTCTTAATAAACATACTTAAAAAATTAGATTAAAATATTAAACTTCTTTTAACTTATTATTACCTTTTTAAGGGATAGAAAATGGAAGAAACAACTAAACTTGCTATAATCGCAGATATCCATGCAAATAAATATGCCTTAGACAGCTTTCTTAAATATAATGAAGAAAATTTCAAAGCAGATAAAATATTAAATTTAGGTGATTTTGTTTCTATTGGACCTCATCCAAAAGAAGTAGCACAAACGATCTTCAATGACGATCGATTTGAAAATATAATTGGAAATAACGAGATGATAGTATTAGGAAAACGAAAAAATGAATGGCGTAGACAATCAGTACCTCATCATGAATGGGTTGCTTCTCAAATTGGAACTGAACTCCTTAAAAAAATAGAAAATACACCTACATCAAAAGAACTAAATGTAAATGGTAAAAAGTTGTTGATGCTTCATTCCCATTTTTATGATACTCCTGGCAGAACAATTCAAGATAACCTTTTAATATATCAGGGAAAAAATCTAGATGAATTTGTAGCAGATTATCCTGAGGATGTTGATATAGTAGTTGTTGGTCATTCTCATCTGCAACTCTATATTTCATGGAAAGGTAAAAAAATCATTAATCCTGGGTCAATAAGTATTACTTGGAAACCAAAAACTTCTTTCTGTTTAATGGAAATTAGCGAGAATAACGTAAATGTTAACTTTAAAAATATTCCATATGATTTCTCCAATCTCAAAAAAGATTATGAAGAAAGGAATGTAGTGGGAAAAGATTTTCTCATAAAGTATTTCTATCCTTTCCTATAAAACGTTTATAACAACTAATAGAAAATTATTCAGAATCCTTAACAAAAACAACCAAAATAGGTTGACTAAAAGGAAAAATTAAGAATAGAGTTAGTTGAAGATATATTTTGAATTTTTATAATTTTCTTATGTCATTAAGATAAAAGCTCATTTTTCCTATTGCGAACTCGTTTAGCTTGAATGGCTATAGTTTCAAGAAGCCTGCGTTGATTAGTCGAAATCCAAGGACCTTCACAATCTATTGCAGCGTAGGGGATATCACACTTATTAGCTAAAGGACGTATAATAGCTTGCGAATTCATTGCAGGCTGACAATTAAACGTCCCTAAATTAATCAATCCATCATAAATCCCTTCCTTAATTGAATGTAAAAATCGACCAGTTATGATTGGAGTCTCACTAAGACTATTTGAGGAGACAAATTTGCTTCCTTCTTCAAAAAGATCAATAAAATCTATAAATGGGTCAAATAGTAATCCTGATTTCTTCATTATCCTTCTGAAAAGCTTTAATTGCGAATTTAAGAAATTTAAAGCGCTTTTATTTCTTTTTACTCTAAGAACTTCTTTAAGATCGGTTTCATTTAAACCAGTGATATCAAGTAATTCTTCATTAACTTGTTCTTTTGGAGTAATATATCCCTTTTTAAATCCATACCTTATTGAACTTTCAGCTAAAATTAGGCTCATAGTTTCAACAATATCCACGACTTTCGTAATAATACCCCTCTCAAGAAAAAATTCTTCGACTGGATAATGATCAAACATTAAATTTAATCCTCCAAAAATTAATACTTTTGGAGTTTCTTCTACTTTTGCTCTAAGAGGTATTTTCGCAACTTCTCTTGCCCATCTTATTAGACCAGTATTCAGTGTTTTCTTTCCTTCTTTAACATTATTAATAAAATCGCTTGTTAAATCTTCAAATTTTTCTAAAGCTATGTCTTTTTGTTCAGCAACACATTGCAAAGTGTTTCTCACTTCAATAATATATTGTCCTATTATAAAATTGATATTCTCCCATGCTAATAAGTCGCGATTCAGCCCTAAATAATTGTTTGTATACTTAGGAAATGCACAAAACATCATATTTTTCATGTTTAACCTCTTTGCAAATGTATCCCATAGAACTGGCCATGCTCCATTCTGGCATGGACCATGGTTATCTATTGGAGTTCGATAAATAGTGATTTCATTTTTATCCCTATATTCATTTATATCTTTTAAGACAGCCCCAGCTATAGCAACACTTGCAAGGCATTCTCTTCCAGAACAAATGTTTTTGGCATATTGTAATATAGATGCATCAGTTTCTTTACTAATCCTAATTTTTCGGTTATATTTTTCGAATAAATCTATAACTAAACGTCTTCCATAAGAATTTCGAGGCTCTGGGTCGACATATACTAATCTAGGATCGTCAAATTCAATTCTATTACCATCACTATCAATAATATATTTATGATTTTCTGAAAATCGAGCTTGGTTAACTTTTTTTATTTTGGAGCCTTTTGTATCTTTAAGTTGTTCTATTTCAGTCATTTTTTAGGCGACTATACTTTGATTTAATAAATATTTAATATCTTTGCTTTTCTTTCGATGGCGTTCTTCAATAATATCAAGAAAAGCACCTACTCTTGTTTCAAAACCAGCATGAGCTGTATGAGAATCTATCTCTAGGTAACAGAACGTGTGTCCCTCAAGTTGTTGCTTAAAATGATGATACATTGTACCGTCTGGGCCACAGGAAAAGCAAGAAACAAAACAAATATATAAGTTAGGATATTTTTTTACATATTCAACTGCATTACTGATCTCTTGAGTAAAACTCCATACATTTCTTGAATGAGTAGTTTCATCATTTAAAAAAGGTAATAGATCAGAAGGAATAGCATTATACCCCCTGCTAACAATCTTTCGAGGGAGAGCTATATTTACATCTGGGGGATACACCACATAAGGTCTTCCCGCAATAATTACTGATGGTTTTTTTAATAAATCTTTTAATTTTTTCCTACCAAACTCGTAATAAATTTCTCTGGACATTTTGTAGTGAGATAAGGCTACAAAACCGGCATTAATACCTATTTTACTATCTAATCCTAATAAACAAGCAATTCTACCAAATTCCTTTAATGTTGTTTCAATGTGGTCTTCTGAGAGACTTATATGTGGTGATAATATCTTTTCATTAACATTTTCAAAGGCCGCGCGAATGATGTCTGGAATCGTTGTTGTTGAAGGACATGTATATCCATGAATATAGTTATTTGGAATTTCCATTTCAATAACATGAGGTAAGAAAATATAATCAACATTACGATTAATAAGATCATTCACTGCTCCATGAACTAATTCACAGGGATAGCATATTGGTGCTTTTGTTTTAGTGTTACCAGTTTTTGAAGGATTTGATAACACCATATTATAACCAAGTTCATTAATGAATTTAGCGTATAGTGGGAAAAGAATATGAGAAGTTAATACCATTGGGAGGCCTATTGTACCAAGAGGGTTCTTTAAAGGACGAGCTCCGAATTCATTCATCATATTATTCCTTAATTCTATAAGATCTTGACCCTCTTTTACTTTTGTATCCTTTTGGCGTATTAACCTATATTTTGAGCATAACCCTCCAAATGGATAAACCCTTCCTCTTATCGAAATGTTTTGAATCTCACAATTATTTTCACATGCTTTACATCTAAAAGTATTTTTTATCTGTATTTCTCCTTTTATAAGATTCTTGAGTTTATAATTTTCTTCCGATATAATTTTGTTTTCTAGAAGATCTCTTGTCATAAGAGCTGTACCAACTGCTCCCATAAGTTCAGGATGTGCAGGGACTACAACTTTTCGTTGTGACCGAGCAGCAATAGCTAAGGCAACAGATCGATTAAGAGCAACCCCTCCAAGAAAAAGAAGATTTTTACCTATTTGACGGGGACCAACAATACGCGAAATATAATTATCAGCAATAGAATATACTAATCCAGCAACAACATCCTCAAGGTCAGCTCCTTGTTGAAGGGCGTTCCTTAAATCTGTATTGATAAAAGCAGCACATCGCTCTCCAAAAGCAATTGGACGAGAACTTTTTATCGCTACATCACTTATATCCTCCACCGCTATTCCCATGTCAACTGATGCAGACTCCTCAAGAAAACTACCAGTACCAGCTGAACATCCCTCATTCATCGCATAATCAATTGGTATTCCTTTTAAAAATGAAATATACTTTGAATCCTGACCACCAATTTCAAATACAGTATCAACATTAGAAACTTCTTCAGTGGCAGATCTTGCATGCGCTAGTATCTCATTAAAACTTCGACAATTATCAAAATAAACTGATACCATCTCTCTGGCTGAGCCTGTTACTCCACACTGAATTATTTTAATAGAGTTATTACCCACTTGTTCCATGAGTTTATTAATACATTGTTTCGTCGCTAGTATAGGATTTCCCAATGTCCTCAAATAAACACTTGCCCCTACTGAATCATCTGAAATGTTAAATAATACTGCTTTAGTGGTAGTAGAACCAGCATCTATGCCTAGAATATATTTTTCTCCAACCTTTATTCCCTCTTTGCTGTTACTATTAACACGGTAATCGAGAAGAGTTTCTGCGTTCTTAAGTGGTTCATGAGTTTGAAACTCAACTTTCGATGACTTAAACCAATCATTATATTGGATGAAGGAATCCTGTAGTTCAGAAGCGAATATTGAGGCTCCAAATACTTCAAGATAAGGACTTTCTGGCAATAGTTTAATTTCTGAATCTGGTAGGAAATGGGAAAGATTCTCGATGAATATTTTATTTAATGCAACGCCCCCTGATATTACAATTAATCGAGTAGACCATTGTGCTGCTTCAATCATTTCACTAACTTTTCTTGCTAAATCATGAATTAAAGTCTTTACTATATCCTCAGGTTTACATTCACCCTTATTGAGTTTATGAGTTGCATCAGATTTGCAATGAACAGAGCATCTTGTTGCTAATTGGGTAAAATTTCCTTTTAAGCCTGCTTTAATTCCTTCCTCAACTGATAATCCCATCCTTTGAAGTTGTTGGACAATAAACTCACCTGTTCCAGCAGCGCATTTAGAAGTTGAAATAATGTTTTTTATTATTCCATTTTTCATTGGATAAACACTAAAAGTTTCACCTCCAAGAGAGAGTAGAATATCAGGTTTTAGATTATAGAAAGATAATGCTTTTTCTAAACATTCCGCTTCTGAGATATATGGTAAGTTAAGAAAACTGCTTGTTGCTTGACCAGTTATCACAATCTTTGAAGTTTTGTCTATGTTATAACGCTTAAATATTTCTTGTATCTTTTCTCTTGGAGAACCCTCGTGTCGTACAACCTCACTTAATATTTCTCCATTTCGTGATCTGCGAACCCATTTTACCGAAACTGCTCCAATTTCTAATCCCTCATAATACAGTGTTTGACGTCCGTTAATTCCAGAAAGACTCTTATTTGACATTATTTATCAACCTTGATTTTATTGATGGGTGTTTCTATACTTTTTCTAATAAATTAACTCTTTAATTATAAAGTTAAAAGGTAAGTTATTTCTATCAAAAGTTAATTTATAAAAGTATTACTTGAAAACACACTATCAATAGTATTACATTTTAAGACATAATAAAAAAACATCTTCTTTTATCCTTTTCAAGGTTATTATTGAAAAACTTCAAAATCATACCAATGGGTTTTATAATATCCTTTTAATGCTATTTTCTTAAGTTTAATAAAATTTAAAAAATAACTAAAAAGGATGTAATATAAAATGAGTTTTGATGAATTTGATGAGGATTTAATTGGAGAAAAACCTGTAAAATCTAAAACTCCTGCTACTAAGACACCTTCAGCAGGGAAAAAATTAACTCTTTATTTCATGTCAACTATTGGTCCTGGTGAAAAAAAAGAAAAATTAACAGTGAATGATGGAAACTGCGTTGATGATATTAAAAGTACATTAGGAAATCTTTATGGACTTGATCCTAATGACTTTCATTTATCCTCTGGTGGAGTAACAATGGATGAAAATAGTCCCTTAAGAGATTACGATGTAAATAATGGTGATGATATTCTTTTAATTCCAGCAAGTACTGCTGGTTAAAAATCTATTCAACTTATTTTTTTTTTATTAGTGGTATGCAATTTAAAAAGAAATAAAATTATTTTATGCCAATTTTTTTTCTATGCTTTATAATTAAATATCCTAAAAATTATCGGTTTTAAAACAATACACTCGGTTTGGACTGTCCTACTTTTCTTCTGATTTCTTTTTAACTACACAATATGCTGTATCAGTAGCTGCAACAGTTAAACAACCATTGCAATTGGTGCAAAGTGGGAGTGTTAAATCACCGTTTTTCCAGCGATTTGGAAGGTCCGGTTCATATATTAAAGGTCTACTCAAAGCTATAAAATCAGCAATGTTTTCTTTAATAAATTCTTCCATTATTAATGGATTTCTAATACCACCTTGAAGAATAATTGGTCGACCTCTCATTATAGGATTTAATTTTTTAACATTCTGAAGAAAATAATTCTGATTTTCTCCTGATTTATCCATAACAGTAGGATAAGTCTTCCTCTTGCTAAATTTTAAATCATAACGACCAGAACTTGGTTCTATAGCATCATAACCTGCCTCAATAAGAATTTTAGCGATTTTTTTTCCCTCATCCAGTCTTAATCCTTCTTGAAGATAATCTTTTGTATTCAATTTAATAATTATTGGAAAATTCTTGTCTAACTCATCTTTAAGTTGATTATAAATATCAACTAATATCTTGGTTCTTTTTTGGTAAGTTCCTCCAAATTCGTCAGTACGCTTATTTGTAAAAGGAGAAACGAAATCACTGAGCAAATAGCCATGAGAACTATGAATCTGCACCATGTCGTAACCGCTCTCATAAGCTCTCCGTCCTGTATCTACAAAATTTTTAATAATTTGTCTTACCTCCTCGGTTGTTAACTCACGGCATGGCTTATTAAGAACTAAGTTGATCATTGGTGAAGGTCCGACAGGATTAAAATTTGTATTTCCAAATATAAAGGCACCATTACCAGTATGAGCAATTTGAGCAGCAATTTTCACCTCTGAAGATTCATGAACCGCTTTTACTAGTTTTTTTTGGCCAGAAATATAAGAATCATCATATAAACAAGCCATTTTATGTGTAGCTGCGCCAGATGGATCTGCAGCAATATATCCAGAAATTATTAAACCTGTTCCTCCTTCAGCTAGGTCCTTAAAGAGGTTAATCAAATTATCTGTAACATAGCCTTCATTTGTTGCCTTTGCGGCCCATGTTGCTGATCTAATGATCCTATTTTTAATTTGAACAGTTCCTATTTTACCGGGGCTGAATAAATTCTTTAAATCCATAATAATTCAATAAGAAAAAGATTAATAAAAATATTTAATATAAGTTAAAACAAAACA
>JAHQWI010000208.1 GCA_029856085.1 Promethearchaeia archaeon
ATTTAGCATATTTATCGGTCTGATCCTCATAAATTTTCATTAATTTTTTAGCACGATCGCTCTCTAAATCTAAGTTTTCAATTTCCTCATCAGTCATACTCACCCTTTCAGGGTCTTTTTCATGATTTTCTTCATTCTTGTTTTTGGTTTTTTTATTCTCGCCCGTAATTTTCTCTCCAACTCGTTAAGTTTTAAGATTTCTATTTTTATAAAATTGTAAAAAATAAACTATTAATAATTTTGTATACTTCCTCTTAAAATTTGTATCGATTACTTTATTTTCTTCTTTTTTTTATAAAAATATTTGTCAAATATGTAATTGTTTACAATAATCTTTAAATTTTTATCATTTAATAAATCTTTTTTATTATAAATATTAATATGATACGTAAGTATAACTTTAAAGCAACTTTACATGATAAAATACGATTATCAATTAGTAGAAATTTTTTGATAATGCTATTTGGAACTCCTAATTCCCTTTTAAGATGTTAAATATAATTTCAAAATCAGAGAAATTAAATGGTTTTAATATATATCCATTAGCGTTAGTATTACCCAAATTCTTTTCTACTTCAGCTCCAGCTATAGCTGTCAAGAAATAAACTGGAATGTTTTTATATTCTTTATCGGACTTAATTGTCTTACAAATATCATAACCACTTAAATCCGGTAGAATAATATCTAATAAAATTAGCTTTGGAAGCGCGTTTCCAAGTTCCTCCAACCCTTTAGATCCGCTTACGACACCCTTACATTTAAAACCTTTACTTTCGAAATAACTCTTAATTAGACGAATAGTAGCTAAATCATCTTCGATTAATAAAACATCGTATTCGGATTCTACCTTAATGTTGTCGAGAATATTAATAATCTTCTTTTCGAGAAGAACACTCTGCTCAAATATATTTTTAACAGTTTCTAATACCTGATCGTTTAATCTTTCTCTATAATTCTCGAGAAGTAACTGTGAATATCCTTTAATCGACGTGAGTGGTTCTTTTAATGTATGAGAAATATTAGATATAGTCTGAGGATTTAATTTACCTAAATTTGTACCTTTTATGAGTTCTTGGCTTTCAATGAAAGTATCTACTGCCTCCCTAATCAATTTTGAAATCGTTAAACTACCTTCATTCTGGGTATAATCCAACCATTTCTTTTTTGTTTCTTCGGAAACGTATAGAGAAATTCGCTCCTTATCTCGTTGATATATTTTCTCTCCTTTTTGCCATTTTTTATAGCCTTCAGTCACTATTCCCCGCCATACCGCGTATCGATTAGTTTCTTTTTCATACATTTTCATTTCCTCAGTTTTCTCAATGGAATTATTTTCTATTTTGATTAACTCCTCATTTTCTGAGTTTTCATCGTTAATGTCGGTACGATCCTCAATGCTATTTGAAGGCGGAATTTTTTGACCACTAATTGCTATCGATAGTTTTACTTGAAAACCTAATATTAGAACTTATATTTAATGTTTTTTTATTAGTTAAATTTTGAAGATCAACCGTAGGAAAAACATTTTGAATTAATATTAATTTTCCAAATGAATTTTTTGCACTCTTTTTGTGTACAAAATAATTTGGAGTGAATAGCATTTTAAATACCTTAATCTTAATATATCAAAAGTATACCCCCTTAGAGGTTATTTAACACAGTATTGATATATAGATTTGCTTTTCAATGCATTCTAAAATGTTAATTTTTTCTTTATAAATAACGGATCTCAACAAGTAATAAAATTACAGTGATTGATGATAAATGAGTCTTGAAGAATTAATTAGTCTTGAACGAATTGAGAATTTTAATAAGAAGAGGCTTAAGGAAACATATATGGTTTACAATCTTCCTTTATCAAAGTTATTTGTTGAATTGCTAGATAAGTTAAAGAGAGACATATTACCTATTTTAGATATGCATATCTTGCTACGAGCATTGCAATCTGTTCCGTTTACTGATGAGGCAAAAGGTATTGAAATTGCTGAAACCCTTAGTAATTGGATGAGCGAGGAGCTTTATGGAAAAGAAGTAAAATGTAATGAATTTGCGAACATATTAGGAGAATTAAATGAACTAATTTTGTATGATTATGCAATTAAAGGCTCACTTATGGTCTATCATGATTATAACATTGATTGGGATTTAGAAGTGTCTCTATTATAACTTCCTCAGTTCATAAATTTGTCGGAGTCTTAAGGCTTATTTTTGAGTAGTGATGTTTACCTCATGATGGAAGAACCAGGATCTTATTATGATTGGAAGGCACGATTTAAACAGAAAAAAGCACAAAGAAAGGCGAAGAGAACTAATTCACTAGGAATCTACATTCATGAATTTAGTGAGTTTTTAGAAGACTGGAAAAAGAAAAATCTCCCTGTGAAGGGAAAGTCAAGAAAAATCTTATTTTAATCGTGAATAAATACTCTTTTTCTACAAATAAATATCATCAGAATTAGTTGATTTTAAAAAAATAAATTACGATTTAATTTTAGAAAATTCTAATATTAAAAATAAAAGAGTTTTGAAGTAAAAAGATGAGAGGATTAGAATGCAAACAAGACGAAAGTATCTCTTAGCATTAGTTTTAGGTATCTGTATTGGGTTCATTAGTATTATAATATTATATTTAATTAACCTAAATATTGTTATTGAGACGTTAGAGACTGTTGAGGGTGCATCCATAGTACTACTTGCGTATATTATTAGATTATCCATTCTAGCGGGTATGGCAATATATTTATTTAGGCGATGGTTTATGCAAGAAAAAATGTACACATCAGACCTTCCTTTTCTTTTCGGGATGTTCTTTCTTTTTTTGATGTTCGGTAAATTATTAGAAATGCTTTCGAATTTCATGTATCCAGTCGTAGCTCAGGATGTGTTTCTGATATATCTAAAAATTCGACAATTTGCAATAATCGCGACATTAGCTCCTATGGTGTTCTTAAGTATCATGATGATAATTATCTTTCTTCAAGCAAATGGAAAGATTAAGAAGTACAATGACCCTCGAGAAAGAAACGCTATTTCACTAAAGGTTTTAATCATAATTGCAGTAGTAGAAGCAATATTAATAATTGTTACTCCCAATACAACTGTTTCAGGGATAAATATGGCTATTTTTATCGTTTTGTCATTGTTAGTTACCACTTGGATGTTCTACTTTTCATATCGCAATAAAAGATTATCTCAAATACAACCACTAATCATTGCTATAGGATTTACAGGGTACCTAATATCTAATATATTAAGAGTTTTATTCCAAAATATTATCGGAGAAAATGCATCATTTATAGTGACAACTGAAATATTAGACATAATAATAGGTTCGGTTATTTTTATTGGATATATTAAAAAAGCTAAATATTAACTCAACCACTATTATTTTTCCTTTCATATTTTCCTTTTGATGATCTCTTTTTATGAAGAAATTTTTTGTACTTTGAGATAATTTAAGTGGATCTATCATTTTCTACTTAAATCAAAAGTCTCTTTGACACTCCATGTAAATGACAATTATATTAATAATTTTGTTTTCTATGATGATGATGAATTTGGCATAGTCTAAAGCTCTTGCTTAGTTTTCTCTTCCTTATATTACTTTCCATATGATTCAAACTTCGCCTGAAGTTCATAGCATAAAACTAAATATAGTACACAATCTAAATTAAAATTAACAAAGAAAAAAACAAAAAAAGGTTGAAAAAATGAAGAAAAAAGAAAAAAAGATAAATAAGGTAGTTGTTGGATACAATCCAGTTATTCAAAATTTTATTAGATAATTTTTTTTAATTTTTTATTTTTCTATTTTGACACAAGTCTTCTTACAGAAATTTAAACTATTTCTATTTAATTTTTTATGTTGATTTCAATATTTTACGTTTTATAATTTATTTTTACTACTTGAAATTTGATTTTATATTAAAATAGACTTATAGTTCAATCTAAGTTCAGGAGTTTAATCTTTTTATGGGATGGTTTCTTGTTAACTTTAAAGATGTCTCTACAAGATTTAGAAATAAAATATAAAGAAATCGAGAAAGAACTTATTGGGTACATTAATTTTCGCGGTGAAGTTAAAGAAATTCCTTCAAAAATAGAAGATGTATATCGATATTATAAAGATTTCTTATTAAGTCCTCCCATTGCTATTATTGATTATGGAGTATATAGTGAAGGAGGTAAAGATATAGATCTTTGTTTTCCAATTAAAGAATCTATAGAATTAGATAATATTAACACTAAATACCTTGAGGAAGTTGAAGTGTTATCTAAAATCCATTACGGTTCATTAGAAAGCATCGATGAAAGCTTCCAACAATTAAGCACATATTTCAAACTTCATGGTATTCCGGGCACTGAGTGGTTACGATTGGTTTTTCATCAATATGATAAGAAATATCCGGAGAATAATGAAATAGAAATACAAAAAGGGATTCATCCATGGGATAAACGATTATCATACAGTTTAGATAGAGTCTTAGGTGAAAAAGCAAGAAAGGAAATCATGAAAGATAGAGAGCAATTATTTACTATTGAATCAAGCAATGATAAGCGAACTCAATGGATAAAATCTGTAATTTTAAGAATAGACAGGGCTGCAAAAGAATATGAGAAATACGATATCCTATCTTTTTGCGCTCATAATTTTTCACAAAAACGAATTGATTCATTAAAATCAATATATAAGGAAATAGGAGATCTAGATGATGTTCTTAAAGAAATGCACAAGGATTATGCCTGGTATGAAGATCCTGTAATTAAGGATAATGTAATCTATGTAACTAAGATTCCTTATAATCCTGAAGGGGTTGAAAAAGCACAAACTCTCGAAGAGAAAAAAGCAAATTATTGCCATTGTCCATTAGTTAGAAATCATTTTAATGAGGGAATTTCTCCAACATTTTGTAACTGTAGTGCTGGTTGGTATCGTCAACTATGGGAAGGTATTTTAGGAAGACCTGTGAGAATTGAAATTTTAAAATCATTAATTAAAGGAGATAAGAATTGTAAATTCGCTATTTACTTACCCGTTCTCTCCCCCTAAGATGTTTTTATAAATTTAATTCTCCTTTCAAAAAAAAAAAAAATCAATAAAGATCTTTTACAACAAAATCTAAATTTAGATTAATTAAAGTATCTTTTAAAGGATAGCCGTTCTTAGGATTCCAACCAAATTTTTCGCACAAACCGTGGTAATCACTTTTATAATCTATTGTTTTACCTTTATGAGGCCCGCTTTCAAATGGAGGATCACCGATTGCCCTTCCAGGTAGCTCATTCTCCGCAAGTATCACTCCTTCTCGTATTGTAAAAGCCTGACGTAGTGTTTGTATTCTTAATCCAATTTTAATTAACTCCTCAATTGATATATCCCATCCAGTTGCAGCTTTGATTAAATCTATCAACGGATATTTCGAGAACATTGATGAAAACATACATAATCCGAGACTGTTTGAAAATTGAGAGAGAGAATTAACTAACATGTGAGCCTCAAATCGCTCATCACCCATCTTTCTAAAATTCTTTGGAAGGATAAATCCTTCTATTAGATCATTTCTCCCGAGAGGTCCCATAGCTACCATATCTATGCTCGAAGTAGTGTGTCTTCCAGGGGTGGGGTCAAAAGCAAAAGATAAACCAAGAGAACTCATGAACTTGGAATCATGCATCCCAAGCTCTTGACCCAAAGATGTGATAGCGTATTTTTCGCTTCCTTTGCCAATTTTTTCAGAAGCTCTCTTACACCCATCTGCCAAAATATCTCCAATTCCTTCTCGATTTATTATCATATTTACTAATTTAATTATTTCTTGTGAATTTCCCCAGGTTAATTCGAGGCCATCTGTATCATCCTTATTTATTAAACTATTCTCAAAACATTCTATTGCAAAAGCTACTGTTCCCCCAGCTGAAATAGTGTCTAAACCGGCTCGATTACATATCTCATTCAAAGTAAAAATTGACATGAGATCATCGTTCAGTAATAAAGGTCCAAATGCGGCGCAAGTTTCATATTCTGGGCGATGAGTTTCCTCAATATTCAATTTAGGGATTTTCATTATAGCACCACATCGAACGGGGCAAGAAAAACATCCAAAATCTTTTTCCTTAAATTTATCAATCTCCCCAGCTGAAATTTTATTTAACCTTTCAGTTGGAAAGTCTTCTTTTGAATTCCCTGCCCAATTTTTGATCGGTGTATCTCCAGAACTTCCTGAAAAGACATTACCTGCTGTTGTACCATACGTTTTAAATATGCTAACCATGCCTCCTGATGCTGCTGCTATTTTATTGTTATAATCTTTTGTATGGCTAAGTAATGAATCTTTATTTGAAAGTTGAATCTTCTTATTTCCTTTAAGCACAATAGCTTTCAATTTTTTAGAACCCATAACCGCTCCGAATCCTGATCTTGCTGCAATTCTTCCTTTATCGTTAACAATACCCGATATTAATGAAAGCTTTTCACTTGATTGCCCTATACATGCTACTTGAACTTTACCATGTTTTTCTTTTAATTTATCTTCAGTTTCAACAGCATCGAATCCCCAAACCTCCGAAGCGTCTAAAATTTTAATTTCATCATTAATAATCGCTATGTATTTTGGAGTTGCAGCAATCCCTTTTATTAATATCCCATCGTATCCACATTTTTTAATTTCTGGTCCGAAAAAGCCACCACTGTTGGCATCACCCCATGTCCCAGTTAAAGGTGATTTACCTGCAATCATATATCGTCCACTAAGAGGAGCTACTGTACCAGTCAATAATCCTGGAAAAAATCCCAGAATTGCGTCAACCCCTAAGGGATCTGCTTTTGCGGGCATATTATCATAAATTAATTTGGCTGCTAATCCATAACCTCCAAGATATTGGCGATAAATCTCTTCTGGGAGTGTTTCTTCTTTAAAAGATCCTTTTGAAAGATCAATCCATAATATTTTACCAAAATATTCATTTAGCATAAATCTCATACTTTTTTGATTTATTTGTATATCAATTTAAAATTACGATTTTAACTTAATTTATATAAATTCTAAGCTTCATTAAAATTCTTGTTTAGTTAAATGGATAGTATAGACACAAATGTATAAAAACTAACTTATCATTAATTTATATGCAATACATTTGAGGTGATAATATGGCAAGAGTTGAAATAAAATCGGATGTGAAAGCATCTGCAAAAACTATTTATGATATTTTAATGAATGATGATTTTGAAGCCAAATGGAACTTAACGGTAAATGAGAACATAAATATTGGACCAAATAAATGGGATGTGAAATCTACCATAGGAGATCTTACATCTACACGCGTAGAAGCAAAAGAAAATGAAAGAATTACATTTGATATTGAAGGCTCTATATTTAATAGAATGGGATATATATTAAAATCGAAAGGTGATACTACTAAAGCCGTATGTTGGGGAGAATTCGATGATGAAAAGAATAAAAGAATTTTAGAATCCGCTGGAGGTGTCCTTTTAGAAGGTTTAAAGAGATTCGCGGAATTTGTCGAAGAAGGTGGTGATCCAGAAGGGTTTGATAAAAAACAATTAACTGTAACCCCTTAATTTTTTTTTTTATATTTCTATTTTTTGCCTTTTTTAAATTATGTTTCCTTAATTAACAAGACTTAATTTTTTAGCTTTTTTTTATAATTGTTTATAACTTTTGTTTTAATATAATTTTTCATCGCACTATGACTCACAATCTGTTTTTTAATTAAGCTTTATTTGAACCAGTTTATTATTTGATTAAGCAAGAAATTTATATTTGTAAAACGAAAAATATGGTTTTTTAGATGAAAAAGTTAGCAGAGAAACTTGGAAAAGTTGACATTCAACTGCCAAAATGGACACGAAATCTATTATTTGAACATTTAATGGAAGTGTGTAAAGATCTGAAGAATCTGGCTAAATTTAAAAATAATTTATCTGTTAGAAAGTAATATTTTAGGAAATATTCTCTGAAAATTGTTTTCATTCTAATAATTTGACATTCTTTAATGGAACCCATCCCTTTTTACCTTCTTTATTAGAAGCCCAAATCCAACCACTTTCTTGGTTTTCAATAATTAATTCCTCCCCAAAAGTAACTGTCAATTCTGTTGCATCATAATCTTGTAGTAATTTAGCATTTTTACCTTGAATTTCAAGATAATTGTATGGAATCCATCCTTGCTTTCCCTCTTTACTTATACACCAAATCCATCCAGGCCATTCACTTTCCTTTTCTTCAATCCGTACTATATCACCCTTCTTAAGTCTCAAAGGATCAGGGAAAGGAGATTTGTAATTAACAGTAACTCTACAGGATTTCTTTTTCATTTTCAAAAAAGCTTATCTAATTTTACTTATTTTCCTTTATAATTGTAGAACCTAATCATTTAAAAGTTAATCTTGATAAAAAACATTATTTTTGATTTAGGTAATGTACTAATAAATTTTAAACCCGAGCAATTTTTGCTTAGATATACTAAAGATAAGAATCGTATCACCAAATTTATTTCAAATATAATTCAAAGCGATACGTGGTTAAAATTAGATAGAGGAATTATGTCAATCAAAAATGCCAGAGATGATTTTATATCCGCGTACCCGGAGGAAACTGAATTAATAAAAATTTTTTTTGATCATTGGCAGGAAATGTTAACACCAATTTCAAAAAATATGAATTTATTAAAAGAGTTAAAATCAAATGGGTATCGATTATATATTTTATCCAATTATATTATTGAAGCTTATGAATATGTGAAAGAACGTTATAACGTTTTTTCTTTATTCGATGGATTAGTAATTTCAGGAAAGATAAATATTATAAAACCTGAACGAGAGATATTTCAATTTTTACTACAAAAATATAATCTAAATCCAGAAGACTCTGTTTTTATTGATGATATAAAACAGTGTATAGATCAAGCTGGCAAGTTAAAAATTAAAACTATTCATTATTTACCAAATACTGACTTGCGATCAGAACTTCGAAAATTAGAGGTAAAAATCTAATAGTTAAGTGTAAAATATCGAACCCTTATGTGATTTAACAGTAGCAGCAACTTTTATATTAAATCACTTACAATCTTAACAACTTCATAAATTTGTTGTATCTCATAATCAGGTTGTATATTAATTGATTTTGGCTTATTTGAATCGTTAATCCAAACAGAATACATCTTACAGTCATTTGCTCCTTTAATGTCTGTTTCTAATATATCACCAACATGAATCGTATTTTGAGCTTTACATTTTAATTTTTTCAAGGGTATTTTAAACATTTTCGGGTGTGGTTTAAAAAAACAAGATTCGTCTGAAAAGACTGTAACATCAAAAAAATCAAATATATCGTGACCATCTAAAACTCTACTTAAAATTCGGCCTGGTGCAACTCCAGTATTTGAAATTAAGCCTATTTGGTAAATTGAAACAAGTTCTTCCAGTGTTTTTTTCACACCATCTTTTAATTGTGGAGGATCTTGCAAGATCATAGATTCGAATTCTTGCCTAAGATGATCTAAATCTGCTTTAGAAATCTCTGTTTTTATCTCTTTAAGCACATTCAAAATTCTATCTACGGTATAAATATGGCGAAATTCAATTTCTTCAAATGTTACTTCAGTAAAATGAAACTTTTTATCATAGGCATTTTTTAATTCATCGAACGGAACGAAAATCTCTTTTTCCTGTAAAAATTGAAAAAAAAATTGCAATCTTTGTCCTGAATAGGATTTATTAGCAATTAACGTATTCCAAAGATCGAAGGTAATTGCCTGTATCATAACTTAATAAATATTCCTAGTAATTAATCTATTGCTATATCTCGTATTAGAAATTTTTTCCATATTGGTTAAAACAGACTAACTTCAGCAAGGGTTTAAAGTTCACTCTAAGTTCATCAATTAAATCTATTTAGGTGATGGTTAGTAGAATATTTATTAGGATTAAAATAATGAAAAGATAATTTATGGTTAAGATAAATGGAGCAAACACCGACTAAAAAAAATTTTAGACATTATATGTATTTTTTATTTGGTCAACAGTTTTCTATGTTGGGCTCATTAATTGTAGGCTTTGTAATAACGTGGTGGCTTACAATTGAGACTGGGAGCGTGGTTATTTTATCGATATCTGTCTTTTTAATGTTTATTCCGCAAATTGTAGTGACTCCATTTTCAGGAGTCCTGTGTGATAGATGGAATAAAAAGGCTATTATAGCAATTTCAGATACGATGCAAGCAGCGGTAACATTTTTACTTTTCGGATTTTTCCTTTTTGATTTTCATAATATTTGGCTTGTTTTAGGTATCAATACCTTTAGAGCTGCATTATTTGCATTTCAATATCCTGCAGTTCAATCTCTTATCCCAACTATGGTTCCAAAGGATAATTTAAGTCGGGTTAACGGGTTTAATTTCTTATTTTCTGGATTGATATATAGTATAGGTCCAGTGATAGCCGCGACACTATTAGCATTTTTCCCAATTAACCAAATCTTTCTTCTTGATATTTTAACATTTGTGATTGCGCTTGTCCCACTAATACTAATAAAAGTTCCTACAATACATCAGACAATAACAGAAGAAGCCACAGAAAAATCAATTGTAAAAGATTTCAAAACAGGTTTATTGACAATCAAAATGATTCCAGGTCTCTTTGCGATGATTATCTTTGCGATGATTTGGAATTTTTTTCATAGACCTTGGGCAGTGTTAATGCCTTATTTCGTAAGGTATACTCATGATGGTTCTGCATTAGATCTTGCTTTACTTATGGCTTCAGCTCAAGTTGGAAGCATAATAGGATCTCTAATAATGTCAATTAAGAAGACATGGAAATATAAAATAAAAATAAA
Organism: Promethearchaeia archaeon; assembly: GCA_029856085.1. GTDB lineage: Archaea > Asgardarchaeota > Lokiarchaeia > Sigyniarchaeales > SOKP01 > Loki-b32. Next base: position 10,857 of record JAHQWI010000208.1, read on the forward strand.
TATCATTGGGGGATCTTTATTCTTTATTTGCCAAATACCTGCCATTCTCGCACCAAAAGGGAATTTCATTCTTATGATGATAGTGCTTTTTCCTGCATGGATAGTTTTTCCAATCACAGTTTCGACATATCTAGCAATTTTACAAACAGTTGTTTCTAAAGATAAAATTGGTAGAATAATGTCTATTGATCACATGATCTCTATGGCAATTGCCCCCATAGGAGCGCTTATTGCGGGGCCATTAGCAGAGTTTATGGGAATAGTCAACCTATTTCTTATCTTTGCAATTCTCGGGACTATTCACCCGTTTGTTATATGGTTCTTTACAAAAATAAAACAGCTTGAAATTATCGATCAAGAACATATGAAGGAAGCTGAAGAAATTACGGATGAAATAATAGAAATTGTAGAAGTTATAGAATAATTCTCTCTTATTTTTTATTCTAAAATATATTTTTTGAGGTTGTGAAATTATTTTCACTATAATCACGTTTAAATATTCATTTTAATTTTATTAATTAATAAGTTGTGAAAAAAAATCTCACGACTTAAATATTGTCAAATTAAGTGATAAAGTAATGCAAAAAGTAGATTCAGAATTAGAAATGTTGAGAATGAAAAGAGCCAAAACTTTATTGAAGCATCAAACAATGCCAGAGACAATTATAGAAATAGCTTCAGTTGAGGATTTTAATAAAATATTGAAAAACTATCCAAATAAGATAATTATTATTGATTTTTGGGCAGTTTGGTGTGGTCCATGCATGTTCTTCGCTCCAGTATTCAAAAAACTTCATGAAGAATTTAAAAAAGATTTCATATTTGTAAAAGTCAATGTAGATGAAAACAGTGCAATTGCAGCGAAATACAATATTACTGGAATTCCAACTACGTTATTTATTAAGAATGGAGATGTTGTAAATAAAATTATTGGCGCTTTGAATTATAAACAGATGAAAAAAGTATTAGAAGAATTAAAAAAAGCAACCAATTAAATAACCAAATTTTTTTAATCATATTTTTTAACTTATTTGAGTTGATACTTAATGGAAGTAATTGAAAAACAGTTGAAAGAGTTTGAAAGAATAGATGATTTATTAGATAAAAAAGAAATCTTTTCTAGTGAAAGATTATTTAAATGTATTTTAGGCTTAAACAAAACAGAATCTAAGGTATTTGGATATATACTAAAAAATAATAATGTAAGTACCTCAGAAATCACATCTAGACTAAATATGGATAGAAGTTCAATTCAAAGAGCTGTACAAGATCTGTCAAAATTACAACTTATTAACCGTAAGTCCATTTCAATGAAAGAGTTTACAGACATGAAAGTAAAATCTAATTTTAAAAAACAGGGATATCTATATGTTTACAATGCAAAAAACATGGAATCAATAAAGGTTCAATTCAAGAAATTATTAGATAAATGGTATAATTCAATGGTAGCATATGTTGAAAATCTAGAAAATCTATGTGAATGTTGCAGATTCAAATTTGATCCATGTTAAATTTTCTGTTTAACCATTTGATTATATCTATTTCACTGTTTTTGAATCATGTCCAAAGGGCTCTGGTATGTAGAAAAATAAAGATAATAAAAAAAATAATTGATAAACTTTTATTTTGCATTTTCATCTTCTTGCATAATACCAAGTTTATTTCCCTCAGTATCGTTAAACATATAGAAGTAACCCACTCCCGGTACTGTAATTTTGGGAGACGCTATTGTTCCACCAAACTTTTCTACTTTTGACTTAGCATCTTCAACTGAGGATACACTTATATAATTAAAGATTTGATCAGCAGGCTCTTCTCTTTTTTGTAGACCCCCATTTATCCCATCTTCACCCTCTTCTCCAGCTTGAATTACCCAATATTCCCCACCTTCCCATTTTTCGATTTTCCAATCAAAAACTTTTTCATAAAAACCTTTTGCTCTTTCAATATCATCAGCATTAATTTCAAAATGCACTATTTTTGGCAAAAAATCACCTCACAAACATCAATTTTAACAATCTTCTACATATTGAATTATATCAATAATAGGTTAGTTATGTATATAAAATGTTACCCAGTATGATGAATTATAAACTTTCTTGAGATGAAGGTATAGTATCAGGATATCATGTGAAAAACATCGCAAGCTATATATTAAATCGTGAAAGTGTTCTTTCACGAAGATTATTGAAATAAATAAGAAAACCTTAAAATCCTCAATTACTCACATTTAATTATGAATTATTTCACAAAAGAAAAGTTGCTTACAATTATAAAAGAC
>JAHQWI010000209.1 GCA_029856085.1 Promethearchaeia archaeon
ATCTTTCATAGTTCAAAACACTTCAATCCTAATGACAGCGTTGGTAATTTCTTTTTTGGTAATAGCTGTTGAAATCATGATATTTCTAATTTTTGATAATAGTAAAATAGTAGATAGAAATAAATCCATAGAAATTATTAACAAAACAGCCTATATAACAAAACTTATTCATATAGTTATTGGTTTTTTAAATCTCTTTATTTTCTTACTCATTTTAGTGTTTTATGGTTTATTTTTTTATTTCTTATGGTTAAAATTTAGATATTCTAGCGAGTATGATAAATTACAGAAATTAAATTATTATTCACTAATTATTTTCAGCTTTCTTAATTATTTTATGCTATTTTTTGATTCTTTCTTTGCCCCAGATATAATCACATTCAATATCACTATCTTGGCTTTTAGTATTGGGTTCTTTCCGTATACCTCTTATAAAAGAAAAGCAATTAGTTATAGAAATAAAGCAGTCGAGGCATTTCGTGAAAAAAATTATGAATTGGGATTGAATTTTCTATCGAAAGGAATTTCAAATGCCAAGAAAATGCTCATTCGATTTAATTTCCTAGCTGAGAGACCACCACCTCAAAGTAAATTGGGGAAGATGATGGAACTTGAATATTCCAATCTTAAATTATCTAATCCTAAAGATTTAATTATTAATCAAGAATTTAAAATACCCAAAATTCCAAAATCAGATATCAGAAAATATTTGGTTTTTCTAATCCTACCGTTTATAGTACTTCAATTACCTTTAATTTTATTTAGAATATAGATTATGATTATATAAATTCTCCTAATAAGATTTCTTTCAAATTCAGTAAATTTTGGATGAGAAGTTACCATTAAATAGGATTAATTAGGGGAATTTGGGGAAATTACTCAAAAGTAATGATTCTAGTAATTGGTTATGTATGAAAATGATGAAAGAGAAATTTTTGTGAAGTTTTATATCATTCAAAATGATTCAATATGGGAATGTAGGCAAATTGTCTAGATATTCTTTAGTGTCTTAAGTGTTTATGATGGAAAATTTATTTTTTTATTTCGTTAATGTCAAAAAAATATATATTTATAAATCTTTTTTCTTTAAAAATAATTGAAAAAATATCTTTTAGACTAAATATATAGGAGAAAAATTGGCAATTCAGGGTGGGTAGATTTCAAAAATGCGGGAAATTGTACGGGGCAAGGCACTAATTCTAACCCTTATGTTATTAAAGATTTGGTAATAGATAGCCAAAATTCGGGAAATTGCATCTGGATTGGAAATTCCAATGTGCATTTTAGGATTGAAAATTGTATTGTATACAATTCAAGAGGATCTCCCTACTTTGATGCTGGAATCAGGTTAGATTACGTTTCTAATGGAAATTTAATTGATAACACCGTAAGTGACAACTACTATGGAATACGGTTAGAGGAGAGTGATAACAATATAGTTTCAGGAAACACTGCAAATAACAGCTTCCATTATGGAATATATTTAGATTATTGTGACAATAACATAGTTTCAGAAAACCACTTCACCAACGGTGGAAGTACGGGAATAGTTTTAAATAATGGTGAATACAACACCATTTCGAGGAATACCGTAAATTATAACTCCTATGCGGGAATACGCTTGTGGGGTTGGAATAACGATGTTTTGGAAAATACCGTAAATTATAACGAGGATATAGGGATACAGTTATCTTCTCAAAGTGATGATAACAATATATATCTTAATTGCTTAAATAATACCCTCAATGCTGTCGATGCAGCTTATGGGTTGGATAATCATTGGGATGTTGGAAGTAAGGGAAATTTTTGGGCGGATTATACAGGTCTGGATGAAGACGGCAATGGGATTGGTGATGTTCCATATAATATTTCAGGAATTGCAGGGAATCAAGACAATTTTCCATTAATGACATGTCCATCCCCCCAGCAAGAAGCAGAAGGCACAATTCCAGGATATAATATATTCTTTCTATTTGCCATTCTTCCCATTTTAGTAATCTTCTTATCCGCTAAGCTAAAGAAACAAAAATAAAACAAACAATCATTCATATATGGGGCGGGATTTCTAAGGAGGTGGGCAATGGGGTGGCAGTAGATTCTTCAGAAAACATTTATCTTGCGGGAGTAACATATAGTTTCGGGGTGGGGGAAGGTGAATTATAAATTTTTTTTATATTATATTTTATGCCTGTTCTATGATTAGATGTTTTTTAGTATATACTAGAAAAATTACGCTAATTAGGATAAATAAAATATACATATTTCCAAACGGAATAATTGGTCCACCTCCATCCCCATCATCGCCATCCCCATTACCATCTTCTAATAATTCAACACGAGATAAGAAATATATTGTATTGTCTGGAGAATAAGTTCCTGCTACAATATAATTACCGTTAGACGAAATGGCTACTTTAGATACATCACCTCCGGTTTGGTAACTCCACAATGGTACAGAACTAGATTTTTCGAAAAAGGAAAGATTATCTTTCTTATAGCCTGCTATTAAATAAGTACCATTTGAAGATATCGCAACCGAATTTACATCATTATCCATCTCAGGAGTTTCATAGCTCCATAACATTGTTTTTGGTAAAGAGGTTGATTTATCAAATAAATAAATTGTACTCAGCAAAGTACCGGCAATTATATAGTTGCTATCGGATGAGATAGCAATTGTTTGTACTTCTGGGGTGGGTGTGTTATAACTCCATAAAGGAGTGGAACCAGATTTTTGAAAAAGATAGACATGAGAATCTAGAGTTCCTGCTGCAATATAATTCCCATTTGCCGAAATCGATACAGAATAAACCCACGATCCAGTATGCTTGCTCCACATTGGTAGTTTAGGAGTAGAAATCGAATTATTGAATAAGTATACGTATAAATCATAACCTCCTGCTGCGATATATTTTCCATCAGCCGAAATTGATACCGAATTTGGGGTATCAGATGTAGAAAAACTCCACATAGCCGTTTTTGGAGTTGTAATTGAATTATTAAATAGATAAATTTTATTATCACCACCTGCTACAGCTATATATTTTCCATCCGAAGAAATAGCTACTTCTTGTACCGTACTACCCGTTTGATAACTCCATAGTGGAGTTTTGAGTGTCGCAACTGAATTATTAAAAAGATAAATTTTACAGTTAGGTGAACTACAACCCGCAACAATATAATTGCCATCTGAAGATATCGCAACTGTCTTAACATTATCTCCCGTATTATAGCTCCATAACGGTGTTGAATTTGAATTCCCGAACAAATAAACCTTGTCATCATTACCACCTGCTACGATATACTTCCCCTCGGAAGAAATGTCTACTGACCATATTGTACCTCCTGATATATAATTCCATGCTAAATGAGTTCCTGAAATTTGTGGATGAATATTATATCTATCATTTATATTTCTAGAAATTTCACTCTTTTTGAGAAAATTGAATGTAGCATGAATGCTTATTAAAAATATAAAAATAAATATGAAATTGATTATTACTATTTTTTTTCTCATAGTTACACATCCAGAATTATTTTGTCTTATGAACAATGTACAAAAAATGTCTTTGTGTAATGATTTATTTATTCCTATATATAAGCTTTCTGTTAAAATTTATGGAGATAATCGAAGTTAATCGAATTATAATAAAATTATAAAGTCAGTAAAGAGACCCTGGAAGAGGTGTGCCCCGCACTGCTAAACTTAGCACTTGAATCCGAGAGAGGTGTGCTCAAAAACCAGTTAGGGAGAGTAGTTTTTCACTTACAAAAGAACGAGCGCATTAACACGGTAATTGGCTTACAAAAGCTAATTGATGCTGCCTTAATTGTCAACACTGAAGAATTATTCAAAATTCTCGAGGAATCAGACGAGGATGCTCAAGAATTAGCCAAAAATATAAAAAAAGTATTATAAATTTTTTTCACTCTTATTTTAAATTATTCGAATTTTCCATTGGCACAAATCTGAAAGTCGGGTGGGTGCGTAGATTTAAATAGACTTATTGAATATACATAACTTAGATATGTCTGACAAAAATTCGGAAGAATACGTTATTTATAATGGAAAAAAAAATACCTGTTGTAGAGGATAGTCTGGATCTTCCAAATGAAGTTAGAAGCTTTAGTGAAGTCGAAGGACTTAAAAGCAAGATATAGTTTAATGCGGTAGCACAATAATAAATCGCCGTGTTGAGGTTATGTTCAATAGTGTTAAAGTACGCAGCAGGACCAATCACAGGTTGATTAGTAGAGCTGTCGACATGAGTCCAAGTCTGCTCTTGTGAATAATCTGGATCAATGGGATCCCAATAAGTGCTAGGGTCAACTTGATCCCAAAATCCATGATTTGTCTTATTTGGTGCATTCTTGAGTAGAAAATCCGCTTCTCTAAACCCAGAGCCCCCATAATGTGTGTCCATTCCAGCAAAGATTGTAACCAAATAATGAGTGTAGAAATAAGGTTAAAAAAAAACTATAATAATTATCTTAATTTTATGATTTTCTCTTTAATATGCCCATAACTCCTCCTAGAATAGCTATACCTCCTGCGAAAAATGGTAAAATGCTACCAACATTAACAGTAAAATACTCCCAAAGGTTTTCTTCTTCAGCTGTAATACCCCCCAAATAAATTATAGGTCCAATTAATAATAATACTCCTCCAATTATAGCAAATAAGTTTAAACGTTTATCTTTAACCTTTGAGACTATCCCTGAGAAGAGAGTTACAAATGTGCCAATTGTTATGAATAGTGTAGCAGCAACTCCTAAGTCAAATAGTACTTCCTCCGTCTGAACAAAATCGACAATATCACTGGAAACATATAAATTCCATACCCAAATGAAGGCATCCTCACTACTAATATAGATTGTTGGTGTGAAGATTGAAACAATCCCTAAAATACCTGCTAATATCACAAATATCCATAAATTTTCTTTTATATTGACCAAAATATATCATCTTTTATTATGAACTTTCATACTTAAAACCAAATTTAATTAATAATGATTTATCTTTTGAGAATATATAAATATTTATTTCAATCTCCAGTAGGCTTTATTGAGCTTTTTTCTATCAATAAAACCGATGTCCGAGTAGGGGCTCTTGTTCGATGCATGACGCCCTTTGATACAGTAAAACCTTGATTAGGCTTCAATTCGATTAATTTGTTCTCCAAATCAATTAGAAGTAACCCCTCGATAACGAAAAAGAATTCATCCTCTTTTTCATGCTTGTGCCAATGAAATTCTCCTTCGATAACAGCTAATCTAACAACAGAATCATTAACATTACAAAGGGATACATTCTGCCATTTTTGAGTACATTCTTCGATTATTTTAAGAATGTCAATAATCTCCAAATGCTTAAATTTTATTTCTGGATCAATTGAATATTTGGAATAATCGTTCATTTTTCATTCTCTTTTTATAAATTTATGACAGGAAACACCTTCAAGAAAGTGACACCTTCTGGAATTACATTATAAGTATAAAAATTTTAACAAGGATAAGCTTTTCTAAAATTTTCGGTCTTTTTAACCTTATTCGGATTGATATTTCAAATCTTGAGCTTGCATAATAGTTCTTCCTGGCATTTCTTTATCGGGGTCACCACCCATTTTTCTAGCTGCTGATAAATAAATTCCAATTGCCATCGTTGATCTTTCCTTTTTAGCTCGAGTAGTAAAAACTTTCGAAGCAATTTCACTGACATATTTATTATTAGGTGAATTCAACCAAGCCCATTCAGCGAGGTGACATGCCATTCTTAATTCACCCGCATTCATAAGTTCTAATGCCCGATCAGCTAATTTTACTGCACCTCCAGCAAGATTTGCAATTTCATTTGCTTGAACGATTTCAGGAGCAGGCTTTAGATTAGAAGGAGTTCCATCATACCAGCCTCCATATAATCGCCAAATATTTCTTACAATGAATTCAGGTTCATCATAAACTGGTTTAAGGTATGGCTTTTTGAATAATTCATCAGGAGCTTTCACAGTATGAATAATAGTATCTAAAGATGCACCCTTATTCATTAGAGAAATCGTTTGCGCATGAAGTGATTCTAGTAAGAGAGCAGTATTATCTAATGCTTCATTAACCCGATTTTGACTAATTATAGGAACTCCATGCCCTGGACATAAAATTTGAGGGTTATATTCTTTCATTTCCCGTAATGCCAACGCCCACTCATGAGCATAGCGTTGAACTTTTTGAGGATTTCCTGCATTTGGTATTCCCCAAATAAATAGATCACCTGTGCATAATATATTTGTATCAGAGAAATAAACCCATGTGTGATCATCAGTTTCTCCTCGTGAATGCTTTAGCTGAACCCGCACACCACCAATTTGAATTGCTAATTCATCTCGATAAGTTAAATTTGGATAATAAAAATCTTTAGTAAAAGCAGGCTCACCTTTATCTCCTCTAAATTGCCTTAAATTAATATAAGCATTCCAAGAGTTTGTTAATTTATATCTATCGAAACGATTAACAATCGCTTCGTGAGCAATAATCCGAGGAATCGGCCAATTATTATCTTCACATTCCTCCAAGTAAGGTTTGATGCCAATATGATCAACATGACCATGTGTAAATATTACTGTGTTGACTTTTTGAGAAGTTACTTCTCGGACAGCTTTAAATTTCTTATCAACATCAAAATCTGCTCCAGGGTCAACAATTATCAATCCCTCGTTTGTTTCTCTTATTACTGAATTTGAAAAACCTCTATAAAACCATGTTCGCTGCGAATTATGTTCATTTATGAGTTCAAGACCACGAGGTACTCCAAATGGATGATGAGAAAATGTATCTTTTCTTCCAACCCATAGATCTTCAGCAAGGTCTAAAATTTTGCCCATTAGTATCAACCTATTTTAATTTTAAATTAAATTCTTAATTATATATAATTGAATCAAGATAGAGATCGAAATATTATGCTAATTTACTACTGAATATAATATAGTTTTAATTTATTTAATAAAGTTAGAATTTGAAAAAAAAATGGTAATTAAATTGATAAGAAAAAGAATTATTGCACAAAATTGTTTGCATTTTTTAATGCTTTTTCGGCATCTTTAATAATTGTTTCAATGATATCTGAAACACTATCGATCTGATTTACTATTCCTATGCTTTGCCCTATTAAGACCGCACCATTTTCCATATCGCCTTGGTAAGCTGCAAAAGCAGCATATGCATCTTTTCTTAATTCTTCGGCAAGATCTTCCTTTGAAATATCAGTACGGTGATCTACTAATGCTTTTTCTTCAGCCATTTTTTCTTCTTTACTTCTTACTAACCCTTTTGACAGGGCATATTTGTTCCTCCAGAGTCTTATGGTTCCTAGAGATCCTGTTGAGACCAACGTATCTTGAGCTTTAGACGGTGGTACTACATTCTTGTAGTTTTCATGAAATTCACTGTCATGAGACGCAATAAATCTCGATCCCATAGCAATTCCTCCTGCACCGAGAGCTAAAGCTGCCGCCATACCTGCTCCTGTTGCAAATCCCCCGCAAGCAATTTTAGGAATATCCGGATGTTTTTGTTGTACCTGCTGCAATAAAACCAAACCACCAACTTTCTCATATGATTGGTGCCCTCCACCTTCAAAACCTGTTACAACCAGCCCGTCACATCCTGCTGCCACACATTTATCTGCTAACCATAGTGCAGGGGCAACATGGAAGTGTTTAATCTGAGTTTTTTCTCTTAATTTCTGAAAATCTTTATGTAGGGGCAATCTTTTTGCTGAACCCGCACTGGTAAGCGCATATAGACATTGTTCTCTCAATTTAGGGTTTCCCATTATATGCTTTGAGGTTTCTGCAATCAGGTTATCACAATCTACCGTAAGTCTCGAAGTTCTTATGTTGAAACCAAAAATTCCATCAGTATGCTCAACTACATAATCAAGATTTTTTTTCAAAGCGACTATAGCATCTACTTCCCTACCATCCATAGATTGGTGAGCATGAGAGATCATGCCAAGTCCTCCAGCTTCTGTGACTGCTATAGCCAATTCGGTTGTTCTGAAAGGGCCCATAGCGGCACTTGCGATTGGGTGTTTAATTCCAAACATTTCGGTAATATCAGTTTTTATTGTCAAAACAATACACCTTCTATTCTAATTGAATTTGAAACTAAATAAAATTAATCTTTTTTTGGTTGTAGTTTTTACAAGAAATTATTTATTTACAGAATTTCGAAATCTAGAGCTTTTAAAACATAGATTATAAATTTTTATATAAGTGAGTTCATAATGAAGGAAAATAAAGAAAGCAGAAGATTATACATTTTTTACTTCGACCAAGTTGAAGGTCCAAAATTATTTTTCAGTAAACACGAATTTAATCCATTCGATAGTGTATTATTAGACATACTATTGAGTTATGGGGGAGGAGAAAAGCCTTTTCCTATCGCTTTTGAAGACTTTCAGACATTAAACTATAAGTTTTACATTCCCTCTAAATTTGCGAGAAGTGGATTCGAAGAATTCATGATAACATTTTTGGTAAATGAGCCATCCACAGAAAACTTTAAGTCATTAAAACTTAAATCTCAGATAATTAAAGAATTTTCTCATGAATTAAAGAGTCTTAAAGAGTTCCCTAAAATTCTTTTTGAAAAGCGTAAATCTCGAAAGAAATTAGGAGATTTGGGCTATAACAAGTTTAGAAATACTCTTTTAAAAATATATGATAAATACTTTGACATTTTAGCTTTACCATTTGCAGGAAAACCTAGAAATGAGACAATTTTTAAGTTGAAAATGAATATTAAGCCAGAAATCTTAATCTATATTGTTCATGCTTATTTATTTAGGAAGAAAATATTCATTCCCATTAAAAAGGAATTTTACTATTTGATTCTTGAATTAAATAATTTTATTGATTACATCTTTCAAAAATCTTTCACAGGTGATATTCTAATTAAATCTAAATCGCAATACAAGAGAAATCGACAATTATACGAAGAATATATTATAATGTATGAAAAAGATTTAGTTAATGAAACAAGGAAACTGATAAATTCGGGTCAACTAAAATATGAAACAGAATTAGTAAGAACTTTTTATAATAATAGTGATAATAATTCATGCGTTCTTGATTTAAAAGAGAAGCTTGAGGGAATTTACATCTTAACAAGACATTTATTTAATTTTTACGAGAGGATTGATAATAAAAAACCGTTATCTCCAAGAACCCTTATTAAACATTTAGAAGAGTCTCTGTTAGTTAAAAAAATCAGAAAGCAATATCTCTATTTTTTAACCGATGTTATTAGAGTATATTTTGGACTAAATATTATCTGGAAATGGGATGAACTCGGTGAAAAGATAGATAATTTGTGGAAAGACTAAATTTATGGAATTTACTAATTGTAAAAAAAACATAAAAAATTGGTTTTTAAAAAGATAATTTCAGACTTAAAGATATGATTATTGATCATGTCGACAAAACAATAAGTATAAAAATCGTTTATTTTGGACCTGCTCTTTCGGGTAAGACTACTTCTATTAAGTCTTTATTTTCTCTTTTTGGAAAGGACGAACAAATATGTAGCATTGAAAGTACGGTTGATAGGACATTATTTTTTGACTATGGTACAGTTACCTTTCAAAATCAGGATTGGCACCTTAAAATTCATATCTATACGACAACAGGTCAAGACTTCTACTTAATAACCAGATTAACAACATTACGCGCAGTAGATGGTGTTATTTTTGTAATAGATTCACAAAAAGAAGTTTATGACAGGAATATAATATCTTGGAAAGAACTTTTATCATATTTTAATGAATCTATAGAAGATATTCCAATTCTCATAGCATTCAACAAGCAAGATTTAGGATTAGAAGTAAAGTTTAATTCTGAAGACTTTTTGAAAGAAATTGACTTTCATAAATATAAAAATATCGATTCGAGATATACTAGTGCGATTAACGGAGAAGGAGTTTTAGATTGTTTCGAAGATATTTTGCGATTAGTGTTAAAGAAGTACTTTAGACAGAAATTAATTTCGGTTATTATTTGATTTATTTCTTACTACTTAATAGTTTTCTAATGTCGTTTGTGAGGTTGTCTGCTAACTTCTCGATATAAACCTTACCTTTCTCCATATCTGCATGAGTTGGATCACCTAAAACACCAATTTCAGATAAAGCAGAGATACCCTTTTCATAAACCAGTTTTTCTATTTCTGCACTATATGACCCTAAATATCCTGGTTTAAAACGTTCTTTTCTGACCTGATTTTCTGCTAGGGCTAATACTTGAGAAGTTTCAACTTCACCTGCATGGACGCCGGCTTCTTCATTGGTTATCCCAAATTCATTTGCAATTTGCCATTCATACATTATAAATTTTAATATATTTGTATATCCAATAATTTTGATATCTTGGTATTTAGATTGTAATTCTTCTATAGCTTCTTGTGTTGCTACAAAGTTTCCACCGTGAGAAGGTATAAAGATGATTTTTTGGAAACCATGTTTTGAGAGACTTCTAACATAATCAAAAATTATTGCCTTTAATGTATCTTTCTCCAAAGATATTGTTCCGGGAAAAGACAAATGATGGTCTGAACACCCAACTCTAATGGTTTGAGCTTGTAAAGCATTTTCTAGCTTTAATGCTATTTTATTAGCTAATATATCGCCAATAATCGTATCTGTATGGGTAGGAAGATGTGGCCCATGTTGTTCTGTAGACCCAATCCCAATAACAACTGTAGTAAATCCACTCTTAATTGCGTCCCCAATATCTACCCAATTCATTTCTTCCATTCGGATAGTTTTCATAAGAATTTTCAACTATTAACGTTCTTTTAGTTAAATTGATATGATTAAAAGTATAAAAAAAAATATATAATTAGCTTAGTTAAGTAGCCAATCTAATTTTAATCTTTTCAGTGTTTCTTCAGTTGGATTTCCTGTTTTTTCGTCCCAACCTGCCATTTTATAATACATTTCTTGAGTTTTATAAAATTCTTCTTTATCGATGCCAACACCTTTCCCAGGGCCTTCAGGAATAGGTTGGAAAGCGCGTTCTGGTAATTTATCATCTTCTTTAGTAAATCCTTCTCGTGCATTAAAGTGTCTCATCATATTAAAGCAACGCTCCCCGATTTCGAGAAGTTCTTTAATATTAGTTTCCCATCCTAATCCATATTTACATAAATCGATAATTTGAGAAGGTCCATAAAGTTGCCAGGCAAAACCCCAAGCAAATGTACAAAGACACAGAGAATTAATCATTGAATAGAAACATTGACCATCAAATATGAAGTGAACTTTATTCTCATCTAAAATTGTTGAAACTTCATAATGGTCGTAACCACCAACAAAATCCGTACGACTCTTAAATGGATTTCCTGGAATTGATATCATTGTATCATGTTCCACCGCCTGATGATCAGCTCCATAAGGATTTACAGTATAAATAATACCAAGCCCTGGTTTTTGTTGAGGCATATGAGCAGGAAATTCTTGTCCTTTTACTCCCATAAAGAGGGATTTTGACTCTTCACCTAATCGATCAGCGTATCGTTTACTACCTTCTGCCAAAAGATTTCCTATTCCTTCTCTTTTTGCTATTTTTTCTACTAAAATTGGAAGAACTTCATGATTTCCGAACTTTATATCTAAACCATCAGTATTTTCTTGAGTCAGAATTCCTTTTTCATAACATTCCATTGCAAAAGCGATAGTTGCCCCAGTTGAGATTGTATCAAGACCGTGCATATTACAAAGTTGGTTACATATGCAAATAGTTTCTAAATCAGTTACTCCACAATAGGAGCCGAACGTGGCAAGTGTTTCATATTCAGGACCACCATATTGTGGATCAACTTTACCAGGAATATCAACTACTCTCTTGCACCTTACAGCGCAAGCATAACAAGTATCTCTTCCTTTTAGGATTCCTGTTTCATCCATTGCTCTTCCATCAATTTTAGCCGCACCTTCCAAAATTCCCTCTGAATAATTCTTAGTTGGAAGAAAACCACTACTATTCATAGGAATTATAGTACCACTTGTACCATATTTTCCAAAACCATCAGCAAATCCTGGGATTCTAGCTTTCATCTCAGGAGATTTGATCAATGCATCACTTAATCCCTTTTTATCATATGGAGTTATTGTTGCTTGCCTTTGAACCACCACAGCTTTCAAATTTTTAGAACCCATTACAGCTCCTGTACCATTTCTTCCATTTGCTCTTGTCTTCATATTTATAACACAGGCATACCTAACTAAATTTTCACCAGCTGGACCTATTTGAGCGATTTCAATTTTATTATTACCAATTTCCTTTTTTATAATCTCTTCAGATTCACCGGTTACTTTTCCCCAAATTTTCTTAGCATCCTTAATTTCAGCTTTTTCTCCATCAATGTAAAGATAAGATGGCTTTTCTGATTTTCCGCGAATAACTATCGCATCATAGCCATTAGATTTTAAAAAAGCCGGGAAATTTCCGCCCGCTTGACTATCTCCACATCCACCTGTTAATGGGCTTTTTGTTGTAATCGTTAAACGACTCGTCCCACTAATAGGTAGACCTGTTAAGGGAGATACAGAAAAAATAAGTAAATTATCGGGAGAAAAGGGGTTAATATTTGGTTTCAGCTCTTGTAACATTAAATATACTCCTAAAGCAGATCCACCGGGATATAATTTATAAAGATCTCCAGAAAGATTTCTTTTGGATATTTTTTTACTTGTGAGATCTACATCTAGTATTATAGCATCTGGAAATGATTTTTGTGTTGTTGTCATTATTTAATAACCACTTTTATAAAATTCTGATTATAAACCTAGTAATATT
>JAHQWI010000210.1 GCA_029856085.1 Promethearchaeia archaeon
ATTATCATTTAACTATGTCTCAAAAGGGGAGAAACGTCCACTAAAAGCCATAGAAACTGCTGAAAAGTGGGCAGAAGGTGATAGTTCTGTAAGCCTACAAGATGTAAAAGATGCTGCTTATGCTGCTGATGCTGCTGCTGCTGCTGCTGCTTATGCTGCTGCTGATGCTGCTTATGCTGCTGATGCTGCTGCTGCTGCTGATGATGCTGCTGCTGCTGCTGATGATGCTGCTGATGCTGCTGCTGCTGCTGATGATGCTGCTGCTGCTGCTGCTTATGCTGCTTATGCTGCTGATGATGCTGCTGCTAAAAAACAACTACAAATCAAAATACTTAAATACGGAATAAGATTATTAAAATCATGAAACAAATCCCCGACCACCATCTACAACCAGACGATCCTCCTGAAAGGTGTCCTAACTGCGGAGAGGATATGTTTATTGACGGATACTGCTCTTATTGCAGATATGAAGAAAGTTTTGAAGCTGAATGTGATAAATTCGATAACAAAAATAAATAATTAAAATTATATTAACAGTTCTAATCAAAAAAAAAGAAAATTAAGATTTTGATAAATAATTTTACTCTTGATCCTTGATGAAGAAAGAATGGAAGCCAGTTTAATATTAGCCTTGTACTTCTTTTTTTAGTTTCATTAATACTGGCAGTATTTTAGCTACTTCCATTGCAGGTGTGGTTTTAACAAACTTTAAGATGCCAGGTTTGGCAATTCTCCACAAATTAGTACTTCTAGTCATTGCCTCTTCACTGTCGGTTTCCATTATACTAATACCCCAATAGTCCGAAGTACTTACATAAAAAGCAATTTCCTTAACTCCTTCAACGGGGTAGAGTTTTTTACTCATGAGCATTTGTGCAATTTCAGCTATTGCTGTTGGATCCAAATCTGGATTTAACTCCCAATATGAAATAAATAGCATTTTTTATTACCACCTCTATATAATTTCATTTTATAGTGTATTTTTTTTAGATTAGATTTCGGTGTAAAATACAAAGTATTAAGCAGCTATTTATATTTTTACTTTTTTGTAAATAGTATATTCTCCTTTGTGCCTTTGAGTGCCCCCTCTGCACTTTTATTCTCAATATAGATGATAATGATTCCCAAGATTAAGTTATTAATTCTTTAACTGATATTAGGCAAAATTATAAATAAATAGAGCACTATTCAATATACATAAGAAATCACAGTGGAAAGCTTTAGTTATTATGGTCCATTGTTATTACTACTTTTCCTTTGACGTGTCCCTCAAGATACCGGAGAGCGTCAGCAACTTCACTTAACTAATAAAATACTTCTAGACATCAATGTTATTTTTTCTAAATCCTATCTTTAATAATGTAGGATTTATTCATAATAACGGCAAACTTTTTCTATCGACTCCTAACTCTATTGATTTTCCTTTTTATAAGATCAGCAAATAGGGGGAAGTTTATACCTAAATACTTAAAGATAGTTATTCTCAAGATAACTTAATATCTACGAACTAAAATGATATGACATTTAAAAAAAGTATTCCGGTTATATTAATTATTTTAATTTCACTAATCCTATTCGCAAGTGAACTAATGATTCATTTTATCAATTTTCTTAATATTTATTCAATGGTATACTGGATCACCTATATTTCTGCTATCATTGGTGCTTTAACCGTTATTATTACTTTATTTTGGTATGGAAACGCGAGAATAAGGTTTTCATCACCAATCAAAAAGAAGGCATTTTCTTCTGTTAAAATAATTCTCACGATAATTACAGTTTTAGGAATCATTCAGGTAATATTATCTCTATTCGCTCAAGAATTATTATATCAAGTAACTTCTATATTATTTATCACATTATCAGTATTTTTTGGTTTTAGAACTATTGTTAATTTATCTACATCACTCTTGTTTCGTCCGAATATTAAGGAGTCTGGGACTATATCATCAGTTTCAATAATTATACCAGCCTATAATGAGGGTAAAGTGATTGAAAAAACAATAAGATCAGTTTTAGAACTGAGTTATAATCAAAAAGAGATTATTGTTGTGGATGATGGCTCAACGGATGATACTTTAAAAATTGCAAAATTGATGGAAACTAATAATCCAATTAGGGTCATTTCAAAAAGAAAGAATGGTGGAAAGTGGCGTGCACTAAATATAGGGATAGAATCATCTAAATCAGATATTATAGTATGTATAGATGCTGATACAGTTTTGGATAAGAACGCAATACAGCCATTAGTCAATCATTTCATTGATAGTAAAGTTGGAGCAGTAGCAGGGAATATAAAAGTTGGAAATCGAGATAAGTTACTTACAAAATTACAAGCTTTGGAATATATTTCTGAATTGAATATTCAAAGAAGAAGTGAGGGATTTTTTAGAAAAGTAACAGTAGTTCCAGGTCCTTTAGGGGCTTTTAGAAAATCTATAATTAAAGAGGTGGGTTTCTATACTGGAGATACATTTGCAGAAGATGCAGACTTAACTTTAAAAATATTAAAAGCAGGATATAAAATAAAATACGAACCTAAATCAATCGGATATACAGAAGCTCCAATATTTCTTTTTGATTTAGCTAAACAAAGGTATCGTTGGTATAGAGGATTATTACAAGTAATAATTAAACATAAAGGCATGTTTTTTAATCCAAAATATAGAACTACAGGATTGTTTATAATTCCATGGATATCTTTGAATGGATTAATCTTTTCTTGGTTTAACTTTTTCGCAAGTGTGTGGATTTTTATACTTATATTTAATCCATTTTCTGGATTTCTTATATATACACACATTTATTTTTTCTGGTTTTTATTCTTTCTGATGATAGAAATAGTTATCAGTATGTATGCGATATGTGTGGATGTAAGGGAAAAACCAAAAATTTTTTTTTATATAATTGTTTATAAATTATTCTACGGATACATGATTAGCACAATCAGAATTTTAAGTCAATTAGAGCAATATTTAAATTATCCTATGAAATGGGAGACTATTAAAAGAAGAAGTGCTTTGTAGAATCAATTATATCACAATAGGTTCTTTTCATGCTATTATGAAATACCTCGAAAACTTACATGATTTATTGTCAGACACGTATCCAAATGTGAACATTCAAAGTAATGGTGAATTATTTAGGCTTAAGAGTGAAAATGCGGTGGAGTTGTTAACTACGTTCGAAGCACTACTTGAAGCAATATGCGATGTAGATATGAAAACTTAAAATTTTAAAAAAAGATATAAAGAATTGGACTCAAATTTATTCCGCATCTCGAACCATTAACCACATTGGTAAATTCAATGGTTCTGGGAGAATTATTTTTTTCTTAACAGAAAATCCATACTTTTCATAGAGACTAACATTCTCTTCTTTTTGAGTCTCCAAATATATAGGTTTTCTTTCTGTCTCAGCTTTTTCTATGACTGCTCTTAATAATTTTCCCCCAAAACCTTTTCCTTGAAATTCCTGTGAAACACCCATTATTAATAGATGTATATATGGGCCTAAATTAAGACTTTTCTTCGCTTCTTCAACTGCATTACTGAGAACTTTCATTATCTTTGCTTCGCTTTTTATTTTCATAGAAAGAGAAAAAGCACCACTTCGAATAACTCTCAATGCTGTCATATCTTTATCATGAGGTGCAATTGCCATTATTCCTTCAAAATTATCAGATGTTGAGAAAACATTACCATATTTCAAACAAAATCTAACCATAACTTCAGTTAGTGCACGATTCTTATCTTCATCATTAAATATTTCTTTCCACATTGAATCTTCAGAAAACGCATTCTCGAGTACATTTACTGCGTTCTTAAGATCTTTTTTTTGTATTTTATATAAATCACTAATTAATGACATAATGATGAAATAAATCTCTCACTTTTGAAAATTCTGATTTACTGAACTATGGTCAAAATTTTTTAATTGGATAAAACTCATTTTAGCATTAATTAAAGTTATATTAGTGGGTAGTGAGCAAAATTATAAATTAATAGAGCACTATTCAATATACATAAGAAATCACAGTGGAAGGTAGGAATTCCTATTTCAGAATATTTATCTTTAGCAATATCAATCGAGTATATTATTATAACACATAGAGAATCTCGAGAGAAATTTTATTTTAAAGAAAGTAATGAGTTTTCCCATCTTTTTGTAATATTTCTATTGTTCCGTTGTTTGTCATTTCTTTTAAAATATTATCCAAATTTGTATGAAAATAGTGTAGCAAATCAGGCGTTTTGATAACTTCTTCTAGTTTCATTTTTAACATTTGAGGTGTGAAGGCTTTCCCTTTATTTTTACCTAAATAATAATTGATCGTACTTTCGCATTCTTCGAAGAATCTCTCTTTTTCACTCTTTATACTTATTAAACCTTTTTTCTTTTGCCTTAAACCAAATTTTGATAAAACTGTCCAGATAAATGCAAACGTTATTATAAATACCCCTATTCCTAGAAAAGACATCCATGGTGGATCTAGCATCCAAAATGGGATTGAAATCATAAAAATAATAGAAACAATTAAATAAACCATCCAACCTTTAAAATCTTCTTTTATATCTTTTTTCATATCCATATATTCTTTTCTGTGTCCTTCAGGAGAAACCATCTAATATCACCAAATAATATATAAACACAGTGGTCTTATAAATCTATGCTAAAGTATTTAATATTCAATGAATATAGCATTGTTAAATCATTCATTTATTTTTATAAATCAAAAAGATATTGGCATTGTTCCAATTGTAATCAGTTTTACTTGAAAGGTTAGGAAATCTAGTATAGGATCAAATTTAATTTGATGACACTAAAGAGAATAGAGAGTTCAATTTATTTTTCATTCCACGATTGTGATATTAATTCTTTAACTGTTATTAGGCAAAATTATAAATAAATAGAGTACTATTCAATATACATAAGAAATCACAGTGGAAGGTAAGAATTCCTATTTCAGAATATTTATCTTTAGCAATATCAATTGAATACATTATTATAACTCATAGAGAATCTCGAGAGATCATTTACTATAAAACTGCGGGTAGTTTTGATCTTGATTTTCTTGATACATTTCGGAGTTCAATTCAATATGACATTTTAGATTTACCGTTAGATGAAGGGGGAATTGAACAAGCAACTCTAGAGGGAAAATATCTAATTACTCGGGCAGGTAAAATGATCTGGATTAGTTTAATTCTCAATAATTTACCCACTCTATTCACAAGGGAGGTTTTAAAATTTTTTTGTGAATTATTTGAGGGTCAATATAAAAGAGAAATTTTGGGATTATATACCCAATTTCAAGGAGATATTTCAATTTTTCGGAAGCAATCTAAATCAAAACAGAGTATAGAAGATATCATTGAAGATGTTTTCCATCTATATCTAACCTTACCGTTTAAATTAGGCTCAACGAAGGGAAAAAAATTATCTCCAAAATCTAAAAAAGTTTTTCAATTTGCTAAAGGCCTTGCTCATAAAACTAAAGGCGGATTTTTGCTAGAAAAATTATTTTATGAAATCAGTGGTTCGATTAAATTAAATAATGAAGAAATTGCTGAGTTGATTTTTAATTTAGTACAAAATAAAGCGCTTTTAGCTGTTTCGTTAGAACAACGAAAAAAGAAATTTGTTATTCATTTTTAGTCTAAATTTTTTTATAGAATTTTAATATCTTCTTTTTATAGTTATACTGATTTATTTGCATTAGAATAAAATTTTAGAGCGTTAAACATGAAAATTATAGAAATTGTAGGAATTGATAAAGTACATGCTAGTCTTTTGGAAAAAGAAGGATTTGGGAACGTTGAAGATCTATTACCTCTAACAACAAGTCAAATTAAAAAACTGGCGAAAAAGATTGGTGTATCCGCTGAACTTCTTGATAGTTGGCAAGAGCATGCAGATTTAATGAGGATTGATGGAGTCAATCCAAAAATCGCAAATGCTCTAAACATAATTGGAATTGATTCTGTAAAAGAATTCGCACGTAGGAATCCAAAAAGTATTATAACTAAACTGAAGGATTTGAAAAAAGAAAAACCAAAAGTTCTTACAAAAGTTCCAACAGAGAGTGAAGTAAAAAAATGGATTATAAATGCTAAATCTCTTTCAGGAGAACCAGAAAAGAAAGAGAAGAAAGGGAAGAAAGACGAAGAAATTATTACACCTCCAGAATTAATTGAAATTACACCATTTGAAGGTGATTATGGCAAATATGGTCCTGAATACTGGAATAATAAATGGGAAAAAGCTCCAATTATTTATACTGCTAGGGCATTGAGAGGTGAATCATATAAAAAGCAAATTGATGCTGATGTAAAAACTTTTATTAAAGATAATGATGCAATTCTTTGGCATGTCATAAGTCAAGCGGGATTAAGACGAGAAACTGCAAACGAAACTGCAAGGGTAATTCAGAAGTTCGTGTGTGATTTTCTTAAATATATCGGAGATGATGAATCTGTCGAATGTCCTGAGTTTTGGCAATTCCCTTTTGAGTCCATTCAATCGGAAATCGGAGATTGTGAAGATGGTGCCATTTTAATAGCTGGTCTATTGATAAATGCGGGGATTCCATCATGGAGAGTAAAAGTAGCCGCAGCTCAGGTGATGACTAATCCATTATTCCCCTCATCTGAAGAAGGAGGTCACGCTTATTGTATCTATTTAGCAGATAGACCTGAATCTTCAAGGAAACTCGAATGGGTAATATTAGATTGGTGTTATCTACAAGATCCTGAAGTACCTGTTGATAAGAAGCCACTAGCGGGAAATGGAGGACAAGAAGGCGCTTATAAAGAAATCTGGTTCACATTTAATGATGAATATAGTTGGGCACAATCGAGTTTTGAAGTAAAAGAAGGAAGAATTAGCCAAAATAGAAAGGCAAAGCAAGAGGAAGTTTTAGCCCCATTAGAAGATATTTTAAAGCATTTAGCTAGCGATGAGCTCGAAAAAATTTTCAAGAAATATAACATTGAAATTGAATAAAATGCTTTAAAAAATTTCACTTAATTTTTTTTCTAAGTTTTTATTTGTTTTCTATACTATTAAATAAAGAGGCTCCACAAGTAGGACAATATGCTACTTCTCGACCAATTTCAGATCCACATTGATTACACATTGTTTTAAATTCGAGAGTAGCAGGAATGTTATTCATAACATTTTTTAAAGTTAATTGCAAGATTTCTCGTATTTCTTCTATCCTTTCTTCATTTTCTTCTTCAGGAAAAGAATGAATATAAATCGAAGAGAGTTCTACTAAGAAATTCTCAATAAATTTAAGTTGATCAAGATAATTTTTATTTACCTTATACTTTAATAATTCTTCGCCAGCTTCAGTTAAAGAGTATACTTTTCTTAATGGTCCTATTGGACTTTTAACTTTTTGGGCACTCAAAAAACCATCTTTCTCTAGATTTGATAATATCGGATATACTGTACCAGAATGAGCTTCCCAAGTTCCAGCAAAATGTCTATTCAAATTTTTTATTAAATCATATCCAGAAAGCTGCTTACTATTAAAGATGCTTTCTATTATTGTAAATTCAAGAGGAGTTAATTTATTCTTATGAAGACTATTTAATAGTTCTTCCTTAATCCTAGATCTTAATTCATTTATATCATCTTCAAGATTTAAGAATTTTCCTAACCACATTAATTAGATACCTTTTATTTTTTATTTATTCTGTTTTTTCCTCATTTTACTCATTTCTTTTTCAATTGCTCGTTCCATCCTTGATTCAAATTTGCCAGGTTTCTTATTTTTTCCACTATAATATAGAACGTAAATTATTACATGTACAATAACTCCAGTACCCCAAAAAAGTGCTGGTAAAAGTACCCAATAGAACCCTGAAAGTGTTATTAAATTAATGATAAGCAAAAAAAGCATTACAAAAATATAGGAATCTAAATGGTAAATCATTCCTCGTTTAGCCATTGGAAAAACTCCTCGTGCATATAAAATATAAGATAATGTATGCACATTTACTCCTATTAACCATGAAAAGAAGGGAAACACAATCCAATATAGTTCTGGTGTATAGAAAAAATTAACCATTAAGAGCAATGCATTCACAACAATAAAAATTGCTACATGAATCTTCACAGAGAACCTAAAACTAACTTTCTGTGCAGCAATTTTTCTTAAACTTTCTTCTGAAAACATAATTATCACGATAAATATGTAAGGATGTATGAAATAAATATTTAATAACATTTTTATATATTGTTGTTTCTACATAGCATAGATCGCTTGAAATCACCAATTTCTTAAAGGTAATACTAATTATATTCTTATCAATAGAATCAATCAAGATGATTATTAATAGGAAAAACTATATATACCCATTTTTACACATTAACTCAAATCCACACCTTGTTAATTTTATGTCGCTATTATCGGAATATCTTGAAAAATTAGAAGAATGGGATCGTAAGGCTTTTCTTAATATCTACAAAAGTGATTTTAGTAAAAGAGCAAAAAAGTTTGCAATAGTTATTAGTTTTCTTGGCTCCCTATATTTTTGGGGGTTAATATGGTTAATATGGTTTATTTATGGGTATATAACAAAAAGCTATTACCTTTTAGTCTTAT
Organism: Promethearchaeia archaeon; assembly: GCA_029856085.1. Taxonomy (GTDB): domain Archaea; phylum Asgardarchaeota; class Lokiarchaeia; order Sigyniarchaeales; family SOKP01; genus Loki-b32. The sequence continues at coordinate 8,615 of JAHQWI010000210.1, forward strand.
TTACGTGTGGATTTGAGCAATCAATTATTATACATAGTCTGATTAGATATAAAATAATTCGGAGAAATCGACCGTATATCAAGTTGAAGAAAGATGGAGTAAAGAAACATGATGATTTTCTAAAAATTCCGTACCTTATGCGAGAATCGGAAAAACAATCCTTTCCAAGTGGACACGTTGCTTTCTTTCTACTTTTTGGTATCATTTTTACCTTTCACTTTCAAAGTTGGATTGTTTTAACTATTTTTATTATTTTAGGCATAACTATAGCTATTTCAAGGCTTATTTTAGGAGTACATTTTCCAATTGATGTAATTTTTGGTTTTATTTTTGGTATTTTGTACTCTTTATTGTATCTTGGAGTTACTTACATCTATTGGATTAAGTTCTATTATTGGATTGGACCAGTTTTCTCTAACATTTTCCACTTCTGGCTATAGAAAAAAATTAAACATGGATATTTGATCCAAATGTTTCTTACTATGTAAACTGAAGAAAACTGTAGTTTAAGAATACCTAGTTTATCACTGAAGTTTTAAAGGAAGAATCTTTTTATAAGAGGTAAAATTTATAAATCCACCATGAATTCGGAACAAAATATAGAAGTAGACGATGAGAAAACAGGATTCTTAAAGTTAGTTAAAAGACTTTGGCCTAATTTTCTGATATATAATTCATATGCATTTATAGTTTCTACGCTATTCATCAATATTGTTATAGTCTCTGGAATTATTTGGCCTGGTGATACTTTTGCTGATCATTCTGCTGAATTAGGAATATTAACAGGTACTTCTATTTATATGATGGCCTTTTCTGGATTTTTGTTTGGTAGCTTAGCTGATAGGTTTTCAAGAACAAAGTTAATGGCAATTGCTGAATTGATTTTTGGCTTCGGCCTATTTTTTAATGGATTTATACCAGAAGGTCAAGGTCAAACGAGTTATAACTTTTTCTTAGTATTTAGTTTAGTTAGAGGTTTTTCTATTGGGGGATTCTGGCCTCTTGTTAATTCACATGCAAATGATTCTACTGAAGAAAAAGAGAGATCTCAATTCTTTGGTATTATCCAAGCATTATTTCAATTGTTTCAAATCATTGGAATGGTAGTTTCTGCTTTTTCTTTTCAAAATAACTATTGGCAAGAATATTTTATAATAGTAGGGATCTTTGCTTTACTTTTTGGAATTTTTATTTTATTAAGAGCAGAAGAACCAAAACGAGGAGGAACACGTGAAGAATTAAAAGATATTCTTTCACGTGAAGAAATCGTTTATGATTATCAATTGACTAAAACTACAATAAAATCTACTATTTTAGCTCCTACTAACTTAATAGCTTTTTTCGAAGGCATCTTTACAACAATTTTATTAGGTGTTCCTGACTTTTTACTTATTGCATACTTCCAATCTCCTCCTTATAATTTATCCCCACTTGTATCTGCCTTTTTTATGATTATTTTTGGTTTACCAGGAGGGATAATTGGATCATTAGCATTTGCCAATGTATCTGACAGGTTGGGAAAGAAGAATATTAAAAATAGAATATACATGATTGTAGCTTCAGTAATGGCTTTATCTTTGGCATATTTTGTTCTTTTTAATTTACCCCTTCCAAACATGACTGCCACGGAAGGAAACAATTTCCTGTTTATTTTGTCAATTCCAATTTTTTGGATTATGGGATTAGATCTTTTAATTGTGCGTTCAGTTGTCGGTATTTGGAATGTAAACCAACCTCCTATTTTACAGGAGATAAATTTACCAGAAGCTCAAGGGAAAATTAGCTCAGCAAATCAATTTCTAGAAGCAATGGGAAGCGGCACAGGACCTATTATTGCAGGTTATATCCTAATGATTTTCAATCAAAATTATCAACTAACAGTGTTTATAACTACAATCTTCGGGATTATGGGGGGATTGTTATGGTTAATCGCAACTATATGGGTAAATAAAGATGTGGACCGGATTTCCTCTATATTGAAGGAACGCGAAGCAGAATTGATTGAAAAATCTAACTCTAATAAATAAGAAATTAAATTATAGATCAAACCAAAAATTTTTTTTCTTTGCCCCATTTTTCTACTAGTTATCATGCGATCACCCTTAAAGAAATTAAAAAAGCAATCGGTGCCACCGAGTCATAAATTTACCTCAGATTTCGATTCAGTCATTTTTATAGTTATCTGGAATTCACTTGGATTTTTTTTTGTAGATTTCATTATGATCTATATGATAAGTCAGGTTTGGGAAGGACCTGGCTTAGCAATTGGTCTTTTTCCAGCATTTTTAACTTTTGGTGGTCTAATTAGTTCTCTATTTATTGGCTATCTAACAGATCACGTCTCTAAACAGAAATTAGTTATGATAGGATCGTTCGGACGAGGATTGTCATACTTCGGTCTTTATTCTTCTATAATTCTACAATCACTACCTGGAATTTATATTAGCTCATTTCTATTAGGCCTTGGTGCAATGCTTTTTTGGGTTCCGTTAGATACCCTTATCTCTGAAAAATCCTCCAAACATCACCGTTCTTCAGCTTTCGGACGCAGAAGATTTGCGTTAGGTATTGGTCAAGTAATAGGGACAATAATCGGTTTTACTATTTTTGGATTAGCTAGTTATTTTACTCCTGATAACGTCATTCTTATCTTTAGTGCAATCCCTATATTTGGATTAGCAAATTTTTATGCAGGAATTAGGTTTTTTCTAAGTGTTGATGAGGATAAGAAATTTCAATTTCCTAGCGAATCAATTGATGAAATTGATGATCTCTCTGAACTGAAAATCAACGATACTACGTCAACTGAAAGATCAGAACATTTATATATATTAGGCATAATATTGCTGTTTTTTGCTCTTATATTAGGTGCTATCAATGCAGGCATATATAGACCATTTATATTACCCATTGTCTTCGAAAATATGAAGGAACCCCCTGCTTTAATTAGTTGGTTCTATCTTCCAGCAATTGTAGTAGGAACATTAGTTGCTCCCAAATTAGGTGTTATCGCGGATAAAATAAATCCTTATCTTGTTATCTCAATAGCAAGTATTATTGGAGGCATTCTAACATGGGTTATTGTCTTTTTAACTAAAAACCTATGGATTTTTTCTTTACTGCTAGTAATTGATAATACAATTATGCTTACGGTAGGTTTTATTTTTATAAATTTCCTCAGCCGTATTTCGGTAAAACATCGAGGAAAAATCTTCGGATTAATTACTTCTTTCGACTCATTGGGATTTATTATAGGCCCTATTTTGGGTGGTCTTGTTTATGAAATAAGCCACACAACGCCTTTTATTATTTCAATCTTGGTTGAATGGGCTTTAATCCCATTTTTCGTATTTGGGATATGGATTTTAAACCCACAAGTTGTTGAATCTCTAGAAGAACAGAAAGGTAAATAAAAAATATGGATTAAAAGAATTTTTAAAAAAATTAAAACCAATCAATAAACTCATCTACTGATCGTCGTTCTCTTGATTCTTTCCGTGCTTTTTCTCGCGCGTCATCAATCATACCTATTGCAACAACCCCCATTAATTCAAACTTCTCTACGGGAAATTTAAAAATTTGATTGACATCTTCTTTTCGATTCAAAATTTCACCTATCCACACCGCACCAAGATCCTCTTGAGCATGAACACCTAAAAGGATGTTTTGTACAAAAGCTCCAATTGCTTGTATATCTTTTGTTCTATCATAACCTCTTTCCAGATCCAAAAATATTACAAGATCCACATAAGCATCCTCAAGTATCCCACCGTATTTAGTGAGCTCAGAAAGCATCCTTTTGACTGTAGGATGAATGACAACACAAACTCGCCATGGTTGACTATTATTTCCAGAAGGAGCCCAACGCCCGGCTTCGATGACTTCAAGTATAGTTTCCTTGCTGATTTTTTTAAAGATGAAGCTCCTAACGCTCTTTCTTTCTTTTATGAATTCTATAAATTCGTTCTTTAATAGTTCCATAACAAAATTTATACCTCAAATATTTTAAACTTTAGTGAATAAATCTAATGTTTTAAGATTTATTTTTAGATTTATGCAAGATGATCAAGATTTTCTTTCATCTAGTTGTGGTGTTTATGTCATTTTGCAGTGTGCTGTTATCTAAGGTTTTTCTTTAGAGTGTGCTCAATTTAAAAATTAGGGTTGTATCTACTGATTTGTGATACTAATTTTAGTTTGTTGTATTATAACCTTGTATTGCAT
>JAHQWI010000211.1 GCA_029856085.1 Promethearchaeia archaeon
GTGAAAGGTGAACTGATGGAAGGAAGTAGGATCAAAATTAATTTTGCTTCACATCCCATTCCAGATGCAAATGGAGTAAATGGCACAAAACAGATGATGCGAATAATTGAGAAATCACAAAAGAATGATTTGATTTTTTGTTTAATATCTGGGGGAGGATCAGCATTATTACCTTTACCGAAAAGAGGGATAAGTATAGAAGATTTACAAAAGGTTAATACTCTACTTTTGGCTTCTGGTGCTTCTATAAATGAAATTAATATTATTCGAAAACATCTATCGGATTTTAAAGGGGGGTATCTTGCTAAAAAATTGTATAATACAAGTAGAGCAACATTAATATCTATAATTATTTCGGATGTTGTAGGAGATAAATTAGATTCCATCGCATCTGGACCCTCTGTACCAGACACTAGTACTTTTAATGATGTCATAGAAGTTTTAAAGAAATATGACATTTATGAAAAAATGCCAATATCTGTTACAAACCATTTAGACGAGGGATTGCTAGATGATAACTTAGAAACCCCTAAATTCAATGATGAGTGTTTCAGCAATGTTCATAACTATATAGTAGGTAGTGTCAAGACTGCTGTAGAAGAAGTCATCTACTTCTTGAGTAAACAAGGATTCGAAGCATTTTATTTTTCTAACGAAATAGTTGGTGAAGCAGAGAAATTTGGAAAATCGTTATATAACATAATTTCTCAAAAATTTAAGGAAACTGCTAAAGAAAGTTCTTCTGGTAAATTTGCTCTTATTGGTACAGGAGAATTAACTGTAACAATTAAAGGTAAAGGTATTGGGGGTAGGAATCAAGAAATGTTGTTAAGTTTTTTAGGTGTTATAAAAGAAAGAGAAATCTCCTATGAATTTTTGATTATGGGCGCAAATCTTGACGGTATTGAAGGAAATAGCGAAGCAATGGGCGCGTTAATAGACAACTTTGTGTTAAATCAAATATATGAAAATAAAATTGATACAAGGAAATATCTAGAAAATAATGATTCAAATAGCTTTTTTAAATTAGTTGAAACCGAAATAGTAACTGGTCCAACGGGATGCAATGTAAACGATTTACTTATAATTTTACTACAATTTAAAAAATAATGATCCTACTTTACACAAAAATGTTAGAAATTGTGTGTCCAAAATGTGGTCATAAATTTATTGAATCTGATTTTATTACTAAGAAATTAAATTGAAATGGTAAAAAATACTCAAATTTCTATAAAAATATAACTTACTGAATTTTGGTTTGAATCCAATTTCTTAAGTATGAAAAATTTTTTAAAGAGTGCAGTAGATTTTATTTTATCGAGTTAACTTTTATTAACTCTTAAATAAATTTTCAATCTAAAAAAAAAAACTGGTAAGTAATAATGGCAAGAAAAGATAAGAAAAAGAAATCAACGAGAATGGGATGGGATGATACTGAAGCAGGGGAAGAATTGATAGCAGATGCACTGAAAAGAACAGATATGGATGAAGGAAAAGTAAAGCTAGTTGATAGAGATTCTGCGACACCTATCATTGAGACATATGATGAGGATACGGGAAAACTTGAAGGTAGTATTTTATTAAAAGATGGTAATCGAGAGGGCTTGTTAACATTAGTTAAAATCATTGAAGATGTTGAAGTAAAACAAGATCATGATGCTAATGTTGAATCTTTTAGCTTTGGTGGAAAAATTAGTATAGAAAATCCAAGTAATACGGATCGACTTTGGGACATAGATCTTTCTTTAGATAATATCGGAAGTACAAATTTGAAATCGAAGGATATATCAATAAGAGAATTAGGTACGGAGTCTCCAGATAATGTTGAAACAAGGGAATTTGAACTAAAAAAGGATGTACAAAATCTCTTTTTAGTTAAAGAGTTTATCAGTACTCTTATCGGAGCTGACGAGGTTTTAAATATCAATGATATTGAAAGGGAATTGTTAAAACCTAAAGATAAAGCCAGTAAAGTAAGTAAAAAAGTTGTAGCAACAATACCACCAACCACAGAAGAAGATGAAGAGGAAGAGGATGAAGAAGGAGAAACATGGGAAGATGGTGGAACTGCTGTTGAAACAGGTTTGGAGACATTTGGAATTTCTATTGATAAAGATAATACCATAACCTTCGCAATAGCGTTAAGGAATATGTTTGATAAACCTGTTTCTGATATTGAAGTAATTAAAACTATACCGGAGGATTTTACAAACCCTGTAGTGAGAGATACAACTGAAGGACGAGCAGAAATCCAAGGAGATAAAATAATTTGGAAAATTGATAAATTAAGACCAGAATATACTGTTTTACTTAAATTTACATGCAATATTATGGTAAATGACATCGCTAGAAGAAGAACTGGAGATATTGATGTTTCCTATAAGGCTGCTTCTTCATTTGCAGAAGGTTTAGCCATAGATAAATTTGATGCATACACTCGAAACAAATTTTTTATCGATACTCTTGAGAGAGATGAAGAACCAAATATCTGGGATAATAAATTAATCTTTGATAACTCTTCTGAATTCGTTATTCAACTTTTCAATGCTGATGTATATTCTCCGGATGATGAGAGTACAAAATTTGTTGATATTGATCCTAATGATGTACCAATGTTACCTTCAGGAGCTCAATGGCATTCAGTTAAGTGGCAATATGAAAGTGAAGATTATCCAACATTCAGAAAGAAACTTGAATTTAGAGTCGTTCCTGACTATCAATATCACGTCAATGTTGTAGTTTCAATCTCAGATGTTATATTAGAAATAGCTAGTATAACTGGAGATATGGCTTATGATAAGGTTGAAACCCCAACTTATAAAACTCAAGATGTTACTGCTACTCTAAAAATGGCAAATAATGGTTCTGCTCCATTGAATGAAATTACTGTTATTCAACAATCTTTCACTGATGAATATCAACCTCCTAAAGCAAACGAAATCAAACTAATCTGGGATGGTGATGAAGTGGAACTTTCTGCTGATGCAGTTAGTTTTGAAACGAATGTATTTACTCTTTTACTATCAAATCTTAAAGATACTAGTACAGGTATGTTTAAACCAGACTCAACCTTAGAATTCCAATATCCAATTCACTGTGTAAAACCTGCTCGAGATTCCACATTTGAGTCAGAAATCATCTATCACGCAAATACATTTCCAGTAAGTCAGGAATTAGAATTTGTACCTGAAGTTCCTGTTATTGAAGCACTTCATATCAGAAGGAAATTCCGTACAAGTAAAGAAGTTGTCCCAATTGGTGATCTTGGCAATTACAGAATCATCTTAACTCTTGAAAATATTGGTGAATCAAAGTTATATAATCTTGTTTTACTTGATAAAGTTCCTGATTCATTTGAATATGGAACTTATTCAATGACACCTAAAGTAACAGATGAAGTAGGCGCAGATACCCTAAAATGGGCGATTGACGAGCTAGAAGTCGGAGACAAGTTAGAGATCTCATATGAGATTACTGGTACAGGCAAATACAGCCCATCAGATGCACAATTAGCATTATAAAATAATATAAATTCTTTTTTATTTTTTTTTTATTTCTATATTACAATAATAGTTTAATAATTCTCAAGATAATTATTAAATGAATAAACAGAAAAATTTAATTTAGATATCATAAAAATTTTTATAATTTAAAGGAATCTTATCAGATCATGATTAGAAAGCGCTATCAACTTATTGATATGTTTGAATGTCCGGACGCGGTTTTAACATGTTCAATTTTAAGATGCCATGATAATAGCTTCATAGTTTTTGGTGGACACGATAAAACACTCTATTTAATGGATGAGAAAATGAATATACTTGATGATAGAGTTTTTGATGGATGGTGTCGATGTAGTTATCCAATTGATCTCGATGGGGATGGATGTGATGAAGTTTTAGTTGGTGCTGGTGATGGAAATTTCATGGTTTTAAAATTGAGTCCAGAAAAGAAAAAATTAGTTGGAATAATGCGATATAGATCTCCAAAAAGAATAAATTGTTGTATTGCTGGAGATTTTACTCGAAATGGGAATATAGAATTAATATTTGGTAGTGAAGACAAAACTCTCAAGATTTTTGATAGTATTAAAGCCAAGGAGCCAAAATTCATTTTATATTACGACTCCTGGGTGACTACTTGTACATTAGGGATCTTAAAAATTCCTGATGAAAAAGTCCCAATTTATGGATTATTAGTCGGTACGAAAAATGGAGTTGTTCAGTTAATTAGATTCAAAGATGAGCTTCCTGAAATCATCTGGCAAAAGGATTTTAAAGCGCAAGTTAACGACATTAAAGTTGGTGATGCCACAAATGATGGATTCAATGAAATTTTATTAAGCTCTGATGACTCAACAATAAAAATCCTTGATAGTACTGGAGAAACCATTAAAGAAATTCAGATTGATGAGGGTCGACCTTTATCACTATTAATAGAAGATATTGATGGTGATAATGCTAGTGAGATCGTGGCTGGATGTGCAGATGGGTCCTTAAAAGTATACCATAATCCTTCTATCGGTTCTAATGATTTTGAGTTGAAATGGAAGACAAAAGTATCCACTTCAATTAAAGATATTTGTTATCGATTAGATCCAGAGCAAAAGAAAAATATAGTTTTTGGAGGATATGATCGTAAGATTAGAATTGTCAGTGATTTTGAATGGGGGGATAAACAACCTCTTGATATCCCTCAACAAATCAAGATAGAAATGATAGAACCTACTGAAAAAGAAAGAATAATTGATGAGATAACTAATGCCCAGGAAGTACCAACCAACATAAGAGAACATATCTTCGAGATTCTACTAAAAAAGGGATATTTGAAAGAGCTAGCAACGGAATTAAGAAATTTAGACTATACTGAAGACGAAATTTTGGAAGAATTGGCAGTACTTAAAACGCAAAAATCTGTAGTATATGAAAAAGTAGTTTACCCTGTATGGAGTTTACCAGAAGAAGAAAGAGAGGAAAAAGTTGAAGAAAAAGCCCCAATTGAGGAACCTAAAGTTGCTGTAAAACATATGATAATAGAAAAACCTAGTAAGACAGATAAAGAAAAATTAAGTGCTGTTCTATCTAGTGCTAAAAAAGAAAAAGCCCCTAAAAAAGAAGTAAGTGCCGGAGATTCATTGAGCAATGTAATCATTGAATATCTTAAACAAAAAGAAATTGTGGCGACAAAAGCGGAATTTGTGAATTCTATAAAAGAGAAAGGCTTTACTACTAATCAAATTGATAAAGAAATTGTCTCATTAAAAGAGCAAGGGAAAATAAAATATTCTCGAGCAAAACCAAAAGGTTGGAGTCTTGCTGATTAACTACTCCTGTGGTTTTTTAATTAAAAAACCTATCATACTTTTTTCAAACGGTTCAAATTGATTTAATTCTGAAAAGTTAGCTCCATTGAATTTTTGAATAAACAATTGTAAAACCGGATTTACTCTTTCAAAAAATTTATTAACAAGTTTATCAGATTTCTTTTTCGATTTATCCACTAACCCATATAAAATTAACGATTCCTTCATATTATTATCTTCAGATTGGACTTCTGCTAATTTAAAAATAAATAAGATATTTCCTGATTCTAAATATTCTAAAGAACTCTTATGGAAAGCAGTTTCAATAAACGCATTTATAGCAGATATAAATGCTCCTCTTAGGTCTTTGTTAACACCATGTTCTTTTTGGGCGGGTAAATCCTTAAAAACATGATTGACAAGTACAAACCCACGGAAGACAAAGCCTATCTCATAGAGCTCTTTCAATTTTAGATCAAATACCTTGATTTGATAATATTTTGCTTAAATAATTTAAAACTGTTTTCATATTTAATTTTAAATAAATAAATATAAAAAAAGGATAAATAGTTTTTATTATCTAAAAAAAATAAGAAAGAAATGAGGTAAAATTAAAAGTGGTGATCAAAAAAAAATGAAAGTACTAGCTTTAGGGGGATCTGGTGATATGGGTAGAATGGCTGTAGCTATACTCCTTGAATCTCCTAATATCTCATCGATTACTGTAGCAGATAAAAATTTCGAAAGGGCTGAACATTTTGTCAAATTAGTAGGTTCTGATAAACTAAATCCCGTTGAAATTGATGTTGCTGAGCATGATAAACTAGTAGATTTAATTTCATCTCATGATATAGTTATGAATACGGTAGGTCCTTATTATAAATTTGCTACAATGATATTAGAAGCAGTTATTAAGGCTAAGAAACCGTATGTAGATATTTGTGATGATTGGAAACCAACACTAGATCTACTTGATATGAATGAAAATGCAAAGAAAGCGGGAATTACCGCTATTATCGGGATAGGAGCGAGTCCTGGAATTACAAATTTGATGGCTATTCTTGCATGTTCTAAACTTGATGAAGTTGATGATCTTATTACAGCATGGGGTACTTTTGGTGGCGGAACAGTAGGAGAGAGCCCTAAATACTATGTATCTCCAAGAAGATTTTACAAAAAGTTTATAGACATGCCAATAATTGCTAATGCTGCAACTATGCATCTTTTTTATGAAACATTAGAAGATATTCCAACATACAAAGACGGGAAATTTATCAATATTAAACCTTTAACTGTCGCAGAACCCTATCAATTTCCCGGATTTAAAGATACATATGTGTGTCATATAGGCCACCCTGAGCCTGTCACACTACCAAGAGTAATAAAGGCGAATTCCGTATCAAATTTAATGTATATGGGTAAAAAAGTAACAGATGTAGTCCGTAAATATACTCAAAAGATATCTGATAAAGAACTTACCGTCAGTGAGGCATCAGTAAAGTTTTATGAGGAATTAAGAGAACGGGGAAGTGATCCAGAATTAGTTAAGGAATATATTGGTATGCCTCCAGGACTAAGTGTCATAGCAACAGGAACAAAAGACGGTAAAAGAAAAATCGTGGCAATCGCAAATGAACGTGTTCCATTTGGCGCGATGGCAGGAGTCACAGGAGTTCCATTAGCAATTGCAGTTGAGATGGTAATAAATAGAGAAATAACTGAAAAAGGCGTTCTTAGCCCTGAAGAAGCATTCTCTGATCCAATGAAGTTTCTTGATAAATATGCAATATATTGTGGAAAAAATCTTTCTGGAAAGGATATCTTACTCATAAAGGAAGTTGAACTTTAAAACTCAAATAGTATTAATATTTAATATATATAATACCAGTTAACGAATGTAAAGTTATTATGACAAAACAATCAAAAGAAAAAATCTTAGAAAAAGCCTTTGAGTTAGGGCAGAAATTTGAAAAAAAATGTACTGGTTGTGCTCAGACATCAATAGCTGCTATATTTCAAGCATTAGGAATTTGGAATGATGATGTATTTAAAGCCGGAAGTGGACTTGCTGATGGTTTGGGACTTACCGGAGATGGATCTTGTGGTGCTCTTGTGGGAGCATCTATGGTAATTAGCTATCTTTTTGGAAGAGAATATAAAGATTTTGGAGATATGTATAAGTCTATGGAATCATATAGGCTTGTAAAGAAATTACATGATATTTATGTTGAAAAATACGGTTCTTGTAGATGTTATGATGTTCAAGAATCGTTGGTTGGTAGAACTTATAATTTGTGGGATCCTGATGATTTGAAAGCAGCGTTTAAATCTGATATGATGGAACATTGTTCAAAACTTGTAGGAACTATTGCTAAACTTGCAACTGAGATAATTTTAGACGCAGGGTTCACCCCTGAATGAGTTCTCTCATTTATAAGTAAAATAAGGGGATTAAATATGGTAAAAAAGGATTTAGAATCTAAATTTGATGAAAAAGTTAAAGAATTAGAAGTAGAATTACCTAGTAAGAAAATAAATGTAAACTGTGCTGAATTAACATTAACAAGCATCTTAGAGGTACTTGGTGTAGATAATTATATGTTTCATAATATTGCTAAACCCTTAGCTGGTGGATTTGGAGGGTATAAGTCAAAAAAGGGATGGATGGGAGCTTGTGGTGCTGTAACAGGAGGTTGTGCTGCAATTGGAGCTATAATGGGTGGGAAAAAGATAATGGATGAAGAAACAATGGCAATGGCTTATTTTAAAGCTTCGAAATATTGTATTGAATTCGAGAACCAATTTGGAACTGTTCTATGTTCCGAACTATGCGGTTATGACTTTAGTAAACCAGAAAACTACTTGCAATATAGAGAAAATGGTATTTGGGAAAAAACTTGTTATAAACTTGTGGTATGGGGCGTGGATAAGATACGAAAATTAACTCAAGAAGACTTAAAAAAAAAATGGGAATAAATTAATAATCAATTTTTTCAATGTTATTTTTTTTTGAAATTAAAAATTTTTTATACTAATAATGGTATATTAAAATTATTCAAAGGTATGTTTTTATTTTTTAAAAAAAAGTGGTATTAAATATGTCTGATGAAGAAGAATCTAGGTTTTGTCCTTATTGTGGAATTGCATTGAAGCATCCATATTGGGCTCATGTCCAAGCAGAACATCCAGAGAAATATACACAGAAGGAAACATGGATAAAATTATATGAAGATTATACTGGTTTAGGAATGGATGAAACTACATCATTAATGGTTATTTCAGAGTTATTCAACGCAACCCAGGAAGAAATTAAATCTTTCCTAAAAAATGCGAAAGTGATGAAGTAAAATTTTATAGATACAACAATTTCTTTTTAAGAATAAAAATAAATAAGAATATAGGATAAAAATAATTTAAAAGATATAATTCTAATTAAAACTCTTCTTCTTCTTCGCTTTCTTTAAGCAATCCAGCTTGTTTTAATAAATCCTCTACGCTATCTCGAGTTTTAATAACTTGTTCATTTTCTTGGAGGTTAAGTTGTTCTATCATAGAATCAGAAAATTCCAAAAGTTTACCAATAGCTTCACTCGAAAATTCTTTTACTTTCTCAGACGTTTCTTCTATAAAATCTCTTCCAGATTCTCCGAAAACACTACCAACAAAATCCTCGAGAGCACCATTCATCTTATCAATGAAATTTTCTTTTTCTTCTCCTTCTTCACTCATGTTCATGTACCTTTTTTTTAAGATTAATTAAATTCTATAATTTTTTTAAATATTAAAATTCATGTGCTCTGTTTTAAAATTATGTAATATTTTCAGATTTTAGTGATAATCATGAGTGAAAATCACTTTCTACATGGATTTTTAAACCCGAAAAGTGTTGCTTTCTACGGGGCGAATAATAAAGGTAGTTCTTTAGCTGCTATACAAATTATGAATTTGATTAAATCTAATTATGATGGAAAGATATATCCCATTCATTTAAAATTGGATTCAGTTATGGGATTCAAAGCCTACGAATCAATAGCAGAGCTACCAGAAATTCCCGAACTTGTTGTTATTGTTTTATCCGCTAAAGTTGTACCACAAATTTTTAAAGAATGTGGAGAAAAAGGGGTAAAAAGGATAATTGTGATTTCTGGAGGTTTTAGGGAGTTAATTGGAGACCGTGAAAATACACTTACAGAAGAAATCAATAAGATATCTCATCAATATGGGATACGATTTATAGGGCCTAACTGCTTGGGCGTTTTTAATAACTGGTATGGAGCAAGAAAGGAAAATTTAGCATTCAATACTTCTATCTGGGAACATATAAAGAAAGATAATTTCTCAATTGCTTCTCAGAGTGGTACTCTTTCAAGCCATATTTGGTTTGATCCTGGAAGCTTAGACATAGGCTTAAGTAAGTCTCTTTCAGTGGGAAATGAAGCAAATATTGATATAGTAGATTGTTTAGAATACTTTAAAGATGATGAGGATACTAAAGTAATTGGATTATATATTGAAGAATTAAAACGTGGAAAAAGATTTCTAGAATTAGTTAAGGAAATTACACCCAAAAAACCTATTGTAGCAATATATGTTGGGGGTTCAGAGGCAGGAAATCGCGCTCTTCGGAGCCATACGGGTTCATTAGCAGGTGATGCTAAAGTTTATAGTGCGGTATTCAAAGAAACAGGGATTATACAAACAGATTATGTTCAAGAATTTTTAGATATCGCAATGATCTTAAGTCGAGAGATATTGCCCAAAGGAAATCGTCTTGGCATCATAACAAATTCAGGAGGTCCTGGTGCAATGGCGGCAAACAATGCAGAAAAAAAAAGTTTAGTTGTACCAGAATTATCTGAACCCCTTCAAGCTCAATTGATGGAGATCTTACCTTCAAACGCAAGTACTAAAAATCCGGTAGATTGTGCTTTTGATATGAATTTACCATATTTCTATATAACATTACCTGAAATTCTGATGAAATCTGGTGAGATCGATGCTATTATTCAGTATGGGGTCGTAGGATTTCAGGATGTGTTAGACGACTATCTTAAGTATGATAAAATTGCCAAACACGCAGATTTTCAACATCAACCTGCTGAAGTTATGGATACACTATCCCAAAAATTATTATTACCTACGATGAAAAATTCAGAAAAATTTTCAATCCCAATTTTATATGTGAATCCAATGAGCTTTACAAGCCCTTGGTCTAAACGATTAAGAAAAAATGGTGCTTTACTCTTTCAATTATGGGATAGACCTGTAAATGCACTAGCGAAAGTATGTGAATATGTAGATTATAAAAGCAGATCTAAAAAAAAATAAATTGTGGTTTATGAATTTTGAATTAGCTATTTATTCTTTTTTTCTATTAACCGATGAAAGGGTAATTTATATCCTTCTGGGAAAGGAGATTTATAATTTTTATCCTTGAATGTATTATTGAATTCTTCACGTGCCTTTTTTACTAATTCTGGATTATCAAAAAATTCTAAAGCTGTTAAACAAATGATCTGAGCCGCTTTAATCATACCTTTATGTCCTATACTCATTCCTGAAGTCACTACATTTTGCCAAGAATGTCCTGGGGATCCATTAACATGACAGGCTGTACCAAATTCTCCTAATGGTATATACCAGGATACATCTCCTACATCTGTAGAACCTGCTGCTACTGTTCCCTTTCCTAAAGGTGAAGATATGACGGGAAACAGTGGTTCTTGAAGGTTTTTCATTGCTTTTTCCCACTTGTCAGGAGGCACAATTTTTTTCATTCCTGTAAAATCAGGTGGTGGTACAGTTTTTTTCAATTCTTGGGCAAATCTTTGTTCATCTTTATTGAATATTGGTGGACCGATTTCTTTCATTTTTTCATAAATCACATTATTCACTACATCATTACGGATGGGATTATAAGTCCCACTTAGGAAATTAATTTCGAGTCGAGTTTCTGTCATTAATACAGCACCCTCAGCTACTTTAATTAATCGATTATAAAGTTCATCAACTTGATATCGTTCAGGAGCTCGTACGAAATAATGTACTTCAGCTTCAGCTGGAACTATATTGGGAGCAAGTCCTCCATTAGTAATTACATAATGAAGCCGAGCATCAGGTATCATATGTTCACGCATGTAATTCGCACCAACATTCATAAGCTCTACTGCATCGAGGGCACTCCGTCCATTATATGGGTCTGCAGCAGCATGAGCAGTTTTCCCATAGAATTTAAATAATACAGAATTCATAGCATTATTTGATTGGAGTGCAATCCCATTAATAATCCCTGGATGCCATGTTATTGAGATATCAATATTCTCAAAGACTTGTCCAGGATTAATCATATATCCTTTTGTATTAAACTTTTCTTCAGCGGGACACCCATAGTACTTTATTGTCCCCTTTACTTCTCCCGCATCAAGTGCTTCCTTTACAGCCAAAACAGCTCCTATACCTGCGGTGCCTAAAAGGTTATGCCCACATCCATGACCAGGTGCTCCTTCTTTTAATGGCTTTCTTATGAAATCCGTAGTTTGACTTAATCCAGGTAAAGCATCATATTCACCTAATACTGCAATTATTGGGTTACCAACACCATAAGAAGCTACGAACGCCGTAGGTATATCTGCTATACCCTTATCAACATTAAAGCCATTTTCCTTTAAAACTTTTGTTAATAGTTCTGAAGATTTATATTCTTGGAATCCCAATTCAGCGAATCCCCATATTTTATCGCTGATTTCAGTGAAAATGTGTTGATTCATCTTTATCCATTTTGAATATTCATTAAATTTATTTACCAGTTTCCTTCACGTTTTTAAATATTAGTATATCTAAATCATAAATTGAGATTACCTTTAAAAACTTTACAACCAATAATTTTTTTAGGTAAAAGAAATAGATAGAAATATCTATTATTCAAAACCTTTCCAATAAATTCTAATATTGTGAATTCAATTATGAGTGATGAAAGAAAAAAGCTTTGGGAACCTTCCAAAAAATGGATAAAAAATGCAGAAGTCACACATTTCATTGAGCTCGTTAATAAAAAATTTAAAAAGAACATTAAAGGAGCCAAAGAATTATACCAATGGTCAATTGATAAAATTGAGGATTTTTGGGAGGCAATGTGGGATTTTGGTGGTATCCTTGCTTCACAGAAGTACGATAAGGTTGTCGAAGATTTAAGTGTTTTTCCCGGTACTAAGTGGTTTCCTGGAGCAAAACTTAATTTTGCTGAAAATCTCCTAAAATATAAGGATGATCAGTTCGCGTTTATATTTCAAGGTGAATCCAAAAAAACCGAATTAATTACGTATGAAAATTTAAATAAACAAGTCGGCCGGTTAGCAAAATCTCTCCGTGAAATAGGAGTCAAAGTAGGTGATAGAGTAGTATCATATATTCCAAATTTAATTGAAACACCTACAGC
>JAHQWI010000212.1 GCA_029856085.1 Promethearchaeia archaeon
CCCAAATTTTAAATATTACTCTTGCCTCAATCCACAATGCTCCAATTGAAGTCTGGATCGGTTCCTTTTTCGCTTTAATTTCAGTATCATGGATGGGGATTCTTTTAGGAGCGTTTATTGCACGAAAAGTATCCAAATTCTATTTAAAATTAATTTCTACGACTATTTTTATTATTGTAGGAATATTAATTTTAATAACATCTTTCTAGATAATGAAGGATTTAAGTAAAGAATAAAGAGTTTTACTTGCATATTCATTTTTCATTTCTATTTTGAATAATTTAACTGTTGATTCTCCATAATTTTAAATAGATGCTATTTCATATTTGAACTAAAAACAATCTTAATTAACTGATGTATTATGGGAAAGAAAAAGAAAAGGATAAGGATAAAAAAGATAAAGATAAGAAAGACAAAGACAAGAAGGATAAGGAAAAAGAGAAAGAGAAAGAAAAAGAGAAGGAAAAAGAAAAAGAGAAAGATAAAAAAGATAAGGATAAGAAAGATAAAGATAAATATTCTGAGAGTCAAGAATGGAAATTATCAGTAAGTAAGAACTTAGACAGTTATACACACGATTATGAAAAAATTACAAACAAATTCAAAGATATTGACAATTATATATTAAAGGATGCTAAATCAAAAAAGGAATTCATCGAAAAAGTAGAAAAAACTATTGAAGATCTACCCGAACCGTCTCAACAAATCTTCTTCACATTCTTAAAATCTATTGAATAAATTTATTTCCAATTATTTCTCATTTTATGGATTGTCTTTTACTCCTAAAATTAAAAATTAATCAATATTTACTTTTTATGTTTTAAACGTTTTTTATATAAGTAGCCATTTAGATGCCTGCTTTCTATAACCTCTACTTCAAGATCTAAATTTTTTGTATAATCTCGTGGATCTACAGCATCCGGATGACCCCTATATCTTTTTCTTACTACCTCAACACCATTATCCGTCAATTCTATAATTGCTAAAATTCCTTTATATTTCAAAACGCGTATTAATTCATTGAAAGCACGCTCCTTATTATCGATATGATGGAATGTTGTATAAAGAAAAATCGCATCAAAAGAATCCTCATTAAAAGGGAGTTTTTCAGCATTAAACGGCTTGAAGGTAATCATTTCCTCAACACCCACTTTTTTAGCAGATACCATCCAATCCGCCCAATACACGTCGCCAGGCTGACCAGTAATAACTTTATAACCATTTAGGGCAAGAATCATTGCCATATGAGCTCGTCCTGTACCAACATCCAACAACTTTGAATTTATAGGTAATCCAAGTTTCTGTACTATCGAACTCAAAAAATCAGCATCTCTACTAAATTCTTCTCCTAAAATCTTTTTTGCTTGTTCTAAATTCATTTATTCATCCTTATAGATCAATTTGATTGAAATTTAAATAAGCCACTTAAAAAAACTAGAATCGTTGGTATAATAAATAGTAACGCTACTATGAGAAATATTGCTAACATTAAGATGATAACTTCAGAAACCAAATCCGATTAAAATAGTGTTCCAATTATTATAATGATTCTAAATATTTACCCCTTTTTTTACTATATCAATTATCTCTCAACTTTGTTATTAAAAATTCTGTAATATTAAATTCAATATAAAATATATTAAAGAAAGATTAAATCTCCACTTAAATATTCCTAAAATAAAATTAAATTCTATTTACCTTATTTTTATTATGATATTAATTGAAATAAATTAGTTATGCCTAAATTTAAATATGAAGATAATTTATCAATAATTAATAAAAATTGAATTAAATGATTTATAATGGATTTAATTCCAGAAATGAAATTTGGATTACTTAACGGATGGATTTATTTCGTATGTTATTTAATATTCTTTATGATTGTCATGAGTACCTGTTCCAAAGATGTAAGAAAACGGTTATATGATAGATCTTTGTGGGATAAAAAAACAAAAATTATTACTGCTATTGGTAAATTGTTTTCATTTGCCAATATTATCATGATTTTCTTAGCAACTTTACAAATTGGAACAGTTGAATTCATGATAGGGACAGTACTATATTTGAGTGGTTTAACAGGGTTAGTTATTGCTGTTTTAAATTATCGAAATGCTCCATTAAATAAGCCAATAACTAGAAGATTGTTTAAAGTATCTCGTAATCCTCAATTAATAATGCTCTATTTGATGTTTATAGGGATGGTGTTAGTAATCGGTTCTTGGATTAATTTGATATTTTTATGTATTGCTATGATATGTACTCACTTTAGCATTCTAGGAGAAGAAAAGGCTTTAACTGAACAATATGGAGAATCATATTTAGAATATAAAAAGCAAGTACCAAGGTATTTCTTATTTTTCTAATATAAGAAAATGTAATCCATAGTAATTAGACAAAATGTCATTAGGAAAATTAATGAAAACAAGTACATACGGGTGAAAATATATTAAAAAATCAGCAAATTATGGAAATTGGGTACCTTTAAACTTATTTTATGTCATACTAGGCATAATTCTAATCCTTTTAATACCCTCCTTATTCCCAATATTTCTATTTATTAGAATAATATTATGGGTAATAGTAGGATTGCTTCTATTGCCTTTTTGTTTTTTAATGTATATATATTATCACTTCTCAGCACATAATAAAAGGTTACAATATAAGGTTTGGAATTTAGTTATCCAGAACTTACCTTGGAATGGACAGGGAAAAGTACTTGATATTGGCACTGGATCTGGACCATTAGCAATAGAGCTTGCGAAAAAATTTCCTCTATCTCTTGTATGGGGGATTGATTATTGGGGAAAATTATGGAATTACTCTAAACAAAAGTGCGAAAAAAATGCCAGAATCGAAGGGGTGGCAAATCAAGTTGTATTTCAAAAAGCTAGTGCTTCTAAATTACCCTTTAAAAATGGTGAATTTGATGCTATTGTAAGTAATTTTGTATATCATGAAGTTCGAGATATTAAAGATAAGAAGAAACTTATAAATGAGTCCTTCCGTGTTCTAAAAAAAGGAGGAGCATTTTCTTTACAAGATACATTGAAAAATCAAAAAAAATTTGGAACTATTGAAGATTTAATAAGACAGATTAAGGAATGGGGTGTCCAGGAGGTTAATTTTATTGAAACTGCTGACGAGATACCAATGCCTAATTTCTTAAAATTTGAATTGAAAACTATGGGATTATTATATGGAATTAAATAGATTTACAAAATTGAAAAGGATTTTTATCAAAGGATGAAAAAATGGGTCTCAAACAAACATTATTAAATCAAGTAAGAAAACCTAATGGTAAACTAGGAAGAGTAATAGCAACAGGAATGAATAAAGGACATGCAAAGTTAGCAAAATGGGGCTTTTCAAATTTTTTAATAGAACCAAATTATATTATTCTAGATATTGGATGCGGCGGTGGAGGAAATATAAAGCGCTTTGCTGAAATTATAACAGATGGAAAGGTTTATGGAATTGATTATTCAGAAACGGCAATTTATATAAGCACGAAAATTACTAAGAAATATATTGAAAAAGGAATTGTAGAAATATACCAAGGTTCCGTATCTTCTTTACCTTTTAAGGATAATTATTTTAATTTAATAAGTGGTTTTGAAGCATATTACTTCTGGCCAGATTTAATAAGAGATCTAAAAGAAATTTATAGGATTCTTAAAACAAATGGATACTTGATCTTAGTTAATGAAGGATATATATGTAATAATGAAAAGAAAAGGAAAAAAGCTGAAAAATGGTCAAAATTAGGAGATTTTCTCATTCATACACCAGACGAGTACAGAGAATTCTTGAAACAAGCTGGATTTTCCAATATCCAAATATTTGAAGAAAATAAAAAAGGTTGGATTACTGCAATGGGTATGAAGAAAGTATAAAAAAGTATGAAAAATTGGACTATATAAAGATTAAATAAAAAGGATAAAATAAAATATAAAACTCTATGAAATAGTTGATTAAAAATGAATGTAAAGAGACATGAGGGTCATGAAAGAGAACTTCCTAACGCCCATATATTTCATGCTATATTACCAGTAGCATTTGTTTTAATATGGATTTTAGATTCAAATATATATCGCATTTCAACTTTTTTTAACGATTTTGTGTTTTTTGAGATTCGTTTAATAATTTTTATTGTAGTTTTTATCCTTGCTCTAACTTTTATATTATTATCTCATCGGGCTTTATTTAAATCGCATCAACCATCAAATTCTTTGATTACTAATGGAATTCTTGGATATGTAAGGAACCCAATGTATTTGGGGATAATATTGATTTATATAGCATTTATCTTTTTATCTATATCATTGATTTGTATCGGCGCCTTTATTATAATATTTTTAGTCTATAACTGGATGGTTAATTTCGAAGAAAAAATTCTCGAAAATCTATTTGGCAATGAATACTTAGAATATCAAGAAAAAGTGCCAAAATGGCTTCCAAGTCCATTTAAAACGTACAAAACATGATTCGAAAGAAAAAACATAAGATATAAAAATATGCTTTACTAAGTGCTATTGAAAGCATATTAAAACGATTTTATTAATAATTTTTTTAAATAAAACCTTAAAATAATTTCATATTAACTTAATTGAAGTATATATGCCAATTTGTAATAAATGTAAGAAAGAAAAAAACTTAACTCATCTTGAAAAAATTGATAGTGAGTTCGTGTGCCATTCATGTTTATACAATGATCATAAACCGTATAAAATTTATCCAATAGGATTTGTTAAGAATCAGCTAGCACGAGGACATAAATTTGGACTTACAGAAAGCCGTAATGAAATTTCAAAAATCGAACTTTTTAAGTCTCAAGAACCATTTCTTTATAGATTAAAAGATGAAAAATGGATTACTGTTGTATATTTTTTTCATAAACAACATCAAATACGTTCTACTTTTTCTCGAGGGCTTGACGGTAAAACAGTAGGCATATTTGCATCAAGAACACCAGAACGTTTGTCTCGTATTGGAATTACAAATGTAGAACTCATTAAGATTGAAGATACTACACTTTTTGTTAAAAATTTAGATGCTATAGATGGATGTCCTGTCTTAGATATTAAATTGGGAAGAAAATCGATATGGTAATAAAAAATAAGAATTATTCTTAAAGATTTTCTATTTATAACATAATAATTTTTATAATATGTTCTCTTTCCATCAACATTTAAAGTTTATCAATAGAACCATAAAACCCAATACATTTGAGAAAACATTTAATTCATATTATATATACTTGTTGTAGCATATAAAGACTTTCACCTTATAAATTTTGAAATATTTATTTTAATGATTTAGGCATGGCTAAATTTAAATATAAAAGATTCTTATTAATCATTAGGTGCAATTAATATGGATTTAATCTTTTAGATAAGGAAAAATCCTTAACTGATCAATATGGAGAATTATATTTGGACTATAAAAAACAAGTGCCAAGGTATTTCTTGCTTCTTTAAGAAAATAAGAAAAAACGGTGATTATGTTTAGTTCGATTATAATTAAAACTTTTTTAATCATAATAATTGGGTTGTTTCTTATCGGTATGTTTTTACCAATGATAGTTATAAAAAAAAAAGGTAATGATCCCCACGGAACCCACGAAGGAGCTTCAATATTAACAAGAATGACCCCGGTAACCATTTTTTCTTGGTTATTTTATATTATTCTTTATGTCATTTATGGTACTCCTCTCTTACACTTTTTAGCCTTTGAGGTTTTAATTTCAGAAAGCTTCATACTTTCTGGAATGGTTGTGATTACGTTAGGTTTAATCTTAGATGTTTGGGGAACAGTCGCATTAGGAACAAACTTTAGAATTGAATTTCCTAAAGAAGAGACAATTTTAATCACTTCGGGAATTTATAGATTAATGAGAAATCCTATTGTTATGGGTGTCTATTTACTTTTGTTTGGCACTTTTCTTATTATTCCTACAATATTTTCACTGATCTTTATAATAGCAAACATTTTAACCTTTAATTCCAAAGTACGAGATGAGGAAAAATTTCTTTCTGCCCAATTTGGTGAAAAGTATAGAAATTATAGTATAAAAGTTGGAAGATATCTCCCTTTTAGTATAATAAAGAAAAGAAAATGATTATTGCACTCTAAAATTCATTAAAAGGTAGAATTAATGTGAATGTAAAAAGACATGAAGGTCATAAGAGAGAAATGCCCCTTTCATGATGTACTAACAAAAATACCAAGAAACTTCTTTCCTAATTTTTGTAAACCGATTTTTACAAACTCACCACGGGATATATCTCCTTGTTTAAACTCCTGCCATTTTTGCTTGAGTTGACTCCAATCTGAACCCAAATTAGTTCTCATATAAGTTTCAACATCTTCAATCCTCGCCATTTGCCGTTCTAATAATATAACTACCCACTCAACTTCTAAAACAATTTTAGATGTATCTTCCTTGATTTGACCCGTTAGTTCAGTAGTTTTTTCTAATGAAACTTCGAGTTCTTTCATTTTTTTTTCTAATCTTTTATGTTGCTTATAAATCTTCTTTGACAATACAAAATGTTGCTCTTCTGTGTCTTTTCTTGAAAATATTTTCTTAAATTTAAATTTAAAATAATCAGCAAAATTCTTCAGTGCTTTCGTAATTTTCTGAAAGAATTCCTCAGACTTTACATAAAAATTTTGTTTACCCTCTTTAGTTTCCTCTATTTCTATGGAAAACTCATTTTTATTGAACTCCTGAGCATCTAATTCGTCTGAATCTTCTAATGAGGGATCTTTTTCAGTTGGATGATCCATAATCAATACTTCTGTTTACATTTATAAAAATTTTATCTAATTTAATAACATCTTTGAACAGGGAATTAAATTATTTCTTTTTAATTACTCTTAGAATAGTATCAGCTACATCAAGATCCTCTTCATGAATATCAACATTTATTTCAGTATCTCGACTTGTATATTCCAATTCTTTCTTGTCTGGTTCAAGTAGTATTTTCACTATGGATCCCCAATGTTGAGAAATAAAACTCAATTTTATTTCTTTTTTAGTTCCTTTAAAGTTAATTAAATGAATTAAATTGTCATTTTCATGAAAAGCCCCAATAACTCCGAATTTATCATCATTTACTTCGATTCCTGGAACTTTATCATCATTATAATTCATAGGGACTGCTTCTCTAAATAAAGTTTTTCGAAGTGTGTACCATTCACCAAATTTTTCCAAGTTTTTCGCAGGTTCTGGATATATTTCTCCATCCATTTGAGAAGGTAATCCGAAACAAAATTTCCCTCCGCTAGCCATAATTATTGCCGCAATTCGAAATATTTCAAAAGGATCAGATCTAGCTAATGGAACATCCCAACCATATGCCGCAGGACCACAGAGCTCCCATGGTTTCTCCTTTGATCTGTGCTTATTCCCAGCTTTCCAAGCAGTTTTGACATCATGAGCTTCACCTGATAAAAAATGAATGTATCTTGGGTTCATCTCGATACTCACATTGTATGTAAGAATAACATCAGGATAGTTCTTTTCCAAGAAATCCATAACTAGAAAAGTGGATGCTTCTTGCATTCCAGAATACCAGTCCATCCACATCCCATTGGGATTATAATTATCAATCAATTCTTTTATTTGATTTATTAAATAAACTTCATATTTCTTAGGGTTATAAATGAAATCATGAAACCTTACATCGTCAAAAAATTCGATGTTATATTCACCCCTTTCACTTCGGTTTGTTTTTACCATATTCTCAATAGTTTTAGCAATACTCATAGAAAATTTTGTGATTTTTTCTTTGTTATCGCTATGCATCGCGATATAAGAGGGTGTGATACATCTTAACGGTTGAATATCGTCAAATTGGGGATTATGATCAAAAATACTTGAATAATAGAACATAAACGGAATCCCTGCCTTTTTGCTCTCTTCAGCATATATTCTACAGTAATCTTCTGGAGTTTTCCAGTCTGTGAATTTTGTATCCCAATAACATATACCATCGTGCCATTTCGCTTCAAAAATATGATAATCCACACCAATTTTTTTTGAAAACTCAACCCATTTCTTTATTTTACAAAAAGGCCCATTAAACCTGAAATTGCCGTCCTCGTCCCTCATAGAAGCATTAAATTTATCATAATTTCTATTCCATATCCATCCTGGCCTTGCTTCTATCTGATACATAATCCCTAATCCTGGTTTCTCCCACCATTTCTTTATATTCTCAGATTTATTGCCAGTTTGCAAATTTATGACCTTCTTATTTATTATTTTTAAAAATATTTTAATTAAAAAAAAAATTGGAGTTTAAAATTGAATTTCTGTCCAAAGTGCAGGATGATCTGATTGTGGATCAGTAATATACCACGCTTCTGAAACATTAAAACTTGGTGATACAAATATATAATCAATTCGATCCGACAAATCAAAACTAGGTCCATCTACTCCTCCTGATAATTTTGTTAACCAAACGTCTTGTAAAACTGAAACAGATGCATTATAACATATCGAGTTTTCTCGGCTATTGAAATCGCCCATAGAAATTACATTAGTTTTACCACTGATACGATCCATTAAAGCCTGGATATGTGCCAATTTAGCATCATCGCTTCCAGCAGGATGACTTACATAGACATTAAATATTGTAGCTCCTACTTTAATTTGAGCTTCAGTCGTACCAATCTCATCTGTATCACTATAGGTAAAAAATGTTTTTGCATTGATGATTGGATATCGTGACAATATAGCGACTCCAAAAGTTCCAGTAACTGTTCTTGGACCATAAAAAGAATAATAATTCAACCGATTCGCAAAATACCGTACCACATCTGAATTTCCTCCTGAAATCCTTGCTGTATCACACTCTTGTAAACCAATAATATCGGGATTTACTGCCTTTATAAGAGCTAACTGTTTATCATAATTTATATCACCAGTGACATTTACCCCTTGTTGAATGTTATATGTAATTACTGTTAGTGAGGTTACCCCGCTCCCACCTTTAGCTTTAGGACGTAATTCCCATGCTAATGCTGAAACACTAGTTCCAATTAATAAGATTACTAGAAATGAAGCTATTATTCTTTTTTGCTGCAAAGTATTAATTATTGATTTGAATTCTAAAGAACGTTTTTTAAAGATTGCTTTTCCCATGATTGGGATTGTTATTCCCACTAATAAGAAAGGAAGCCAGAATAAATTACGAAAAATTTGGCTTACGGGATCTACATAACCCCAAACATTAGTGAAGATCAGTATAAATGACACTAAGATGAAAAATAAACTACCCGCCCCAAAACCACCACCTAACTTAGATGGGCTTGGTCGTTTCCTTATAAGTTCTCGAGATAAGAGTGTAAAGTCGATAAAAACTATGGGTAATAGTATTATCATTATTGCTAATGGGAGATAATAATACCAATCAAGCGGATGGTTGATAATAACAGGATCTGAAGTAGGATTTGCAGGAAATGGAAAAGTGTGAACGACGATTGTTAAGACAAGTGAAAACACAAATAGACCATTCCACGCCCAAAGGATTCGTGAATTCAATTTTCCAAGAATTTCTGGCATTATTGTTAATATGAATATAGTTAGTGCTATCATCACTGCTATTGTAATTGTAATTGCAATATAATCAGCCTCAGTCCATCTTGATATAACAGTTGGACTACTAAATACAAAATAATTAAGAGTTAAAATACTGACAAGACCAAGTGATAGTAATTTTACTCCTTTGAGAGGTGTCCATCTTTTAGCGCCTTCTTCACTTTGAGTCTGAAGATTTCCCTCGTTCTGTGTTCCCATAGAACCTTCAATTCGATTTACCATTAACCGACCAATTAATGTGAGTATTCCGATTACTCCAACAACCCAACCTATTACCTGGAAATTTCTATAAGTTGAAATATCAACTGTCGAATTTAATGTTCTAAAGGTAATTGAAAGTAAAATAGCTAAAGCAAGCCCAGCACCAATTTTTAAACTAATTTTTCCCCCATCATCCATGCTCTGATTTTTTATATGGTCAGAAAAATATACTGGAAGGAATAGCATGAAACAACCAACACCTAAGCCTGAAATTATGATTCTGCTTTCAGTGTCTAAAAATGGGGAAATTAAACGTGAAACTATAGTAATCGTAGCAACTACTTCAAGGAAGTAGCTAGGAATCTTATGTCTAAATGCCATTAATATAGCAGGCGTTATTAAAAATAAAACTCCTAACGCCTTTTCATCCAGCTCTAAATTTAAAAGATCGAGTATATAAATAGATTCAATTAAATCACCGACTAATTGGAAAAAGAATAAAAACATCACTGTTAAAAGTGCAAGCTCAGAGTTGATTTTTTTGTAAAAATTAATAAATGATTTCATGATTTATGATTTCAATTTATTACTTTATAAATATTCTCACATAGATGTAAATTTTTAATCAATAGAATACTAATCAAAAAAATCATTAAATAATACTAAATTAAAGATATATATATGAATAGTTTTGAAAGAATATGGACCGCACTGAATCTGGAAGAACCTGATAGAATTCCAACTCATACAATTAATATCGATGGAAACGTCGCTGATAAGATTTTAGGAAGACCAAAGAAAACAGCTTTTGATATCTTCGACGATCTCGAGAAACAATATCCGGATGAATGGATCGATAAAATTAATCCCATCCTTCTCGATATTGAAATTTCTACTTTTGCAAAAGCTGTTAGAGCCGGATATGAATTAGGATTCGATGGAGTTGGAATCCAATATATCCCATTTATCCTCGAAAGCAGAACAGAGATGACAGATATTTTTGGGAAGAGACATAAAGTAAGAAATATTGATGGAAATCCATATCCAGATTACTATGGAGGATATATTAAAAATCGTGAAGATTGGGAAGCGTATCCAAAACCTGATTTAAAAGATGAATATAAAAAAGCAAAAAAATTTTATAAAGGAGTCTTAAGAAAATGCCGTGATATTAAGGATGAGATTTGTATTATAGCTCAAAATGCATTAACTTCGGTTTTTCCACCTGTATGGCAAGGAATGGGAATGAATTATTTTGCTCGCGTATTAAAAAATGACCCAAAATTAGTTGAAGAACGATTTCGATTTTGTACTGACTTTGTACTAACTGTTTTTAAAGCGTACTCGGACTGTGGCGCTAAGATTTTTCTTGAAGGTGGAGATATCGCACATAAGGGAGGTCCGATGCTTAATCCGAAATATTTCGATAAATATCTATTGCCACGTTACCAAGAAGTATCAAACACCATACATGATTGGGGTGGTAAATATATTTTGCATACTGATGGAGATGTCACATCTCTTTTAGACTTTATCGTAGAATCAGGCTTTGATGGGCTTCAATGCTTAGAACCACCCTTTGTAGATCCAGTTTTAGTTAAAAAGAAAGTTGGAGATAAGCTTTGCTTGTCGGGAAATATTGATACAAGACATATTTTAGTAGATGCTACTAAAGATGAAGTAATACAAGCTGTTAAGAGTGCTATAAAAGCTTTAGGTCTTGGTGGAGGATTTATGTTATCTCCTGCTAATTTTCATCCTGGTATGTCAGTGGAACGATTGAAATGGATGATTGAAGCGACAAAAACTTATGGTGTTTACCCTTTAAACATTTAAATAATGAATGGGAGATTAAAGTTATTTTTTCATTCTATCAATAATTAAATTTCCACCGACACCCACATTTTGGGGGAAATTCTCCTTTATTAATACCACATAAACCTCTCTTGGTAATTTATAAGCCTTTTCGAGAGCATCAGTAATTTCTTTAACTAATATTCTCTTAACTTCTACATCTTCAATTGGAGGCCCTTCTAATGTTGCCGTTGGCATATTTTTAACCTTTTTTCTCTTATTTATTCTTGATTTAATTTTAAATTATAATAATTTAATGACAATTATAAGCATTATTCATATCTACTTAAAACTAAAAGATAATTTTCAATACTATTGTTTTTGAGATAACGTAATACCATTTTTTAAAAAAAATTAGACGGAAAATAATAGTTTAGGATTAAAAATTTAGTTTTTAATATTCTTCTTCTCTGGTTTCTGCTTCACTGTTTTCTTCCTCAAGTTCTCCTTGTGTTTCTGGTTTTGATTCTAATTCAGGCTCTGTCTCAGTTAAAGGTTCTGGTTTAGGCTCTGGTAACGTCTCGTAAATGGTTTTTGACTCTTTTTCTAGCTCAGGTTCGGGAGTAGGTTCATATACTGGTTCAGGCTCTGGTTCTGGAATGGGTTCATATACTGGTTCGGGTTCTGGTTCTGGAATGGGTTCATATACTGGTTCGGGTTCTGGTTCTGGAATGGGTTCATATACCAGTTCAGGCTCTGGTTCGGGTTCTGGAGTAGGTTCATATACCGGTTCAGGCTCTGGTTCGGGTTCTGGAGCAGGTTCATATACCGGTTCAGGAGTAGGTTCATATACTGGTTCGGGCTCTGGTTCGGGTTCTGGAGTGGGTTCATATACTGGTTCAGGCTCTGGTTCGGGAGTAGGTTCATATACTGGTTCAGGTTCAGGTTCAGGTTCTGGTTCAGGTTCAGGTTCAGGCTCAGGTTCTGGTTCAGGTTCTGGTTCAGGTTCAGGTTCAGGTTCAGGTT
>JAHQWI010000213.1 GCA_029856085.1 Promethearchaeia archaeon
TAATCTTGCTCTTCGGATTCTTGTTTTTCTCGCTTGGAACTCTTGGAGTCATTCAAATTGGAATATTGGAAGGATTATCTGAAATAATTCCAATCTCTCTTATCATACTCCTGGTTGGAATTGGTCTAATTATGATATTACTGCTAAGACGTAACCAAAATGACTCTAAATTATAAAAATGGTTAATAAATTCATCAAAGACGGTTATTTAGTTCAACTTCACTGCGATACGGATTGGACCTCAAGGCTACATTACTTCACCGAATTACCAAAAGGAAAGATCTACATGCACATGGATGAAAGAACAGATATAACCAAAGCAAAAGAAATTCTAGGCGGACATATGGCCATCGAGGGAAATTTTAAACCATCACTTTTCACACTAGGAACACCAGCTCAAATTGAAAAAAGAATTAAAGAGATTATAGATGATTGTGCTGATGGTGGTGGAGTCTGGGTTGGTGTTGAAATCCCTGATGATGCTAAACTTGAAAATCTAAAAGCTATGATAGATACTTGTAAAACCTACCGAAAATATAGAAAATAAATTTTACTATTTTTTTTAATAATTATTGCGCTGCGGAAGGCACATTGAAAGGTTAAGCCCCATATAAAAGAGATATCTATAAAATATGAACAAATCATAGATTTTTATATCTATCTGCCTTAATCAATAAAAAATGGAGAACCAGCAAACCACACTTGTCAAAAATGTGGAATGAGGTTCATCAAATCTGTGAAAACTTCGAAAATGTGGCGTTTGTTCATGTGGGAAGGAATAATCCCTACATCTAAAAAAGCGATAAATTGTGTAATAAAAGATTGAATACTGAAGGATTTAAAAATTAAAATAATCGACTTAAAATGCACCGACTACATCTTTAAATGTTCCTCACATTTCAAGAAATCTTTATAATTCAATTTTATAAAAGTAAGCATTAATTTCTTCCGCTTTCCATTTTTTGTAAGGATTTTTGATTCTAACTATATCATTATTAATTTTTTTTCCCATTATATCCAACCAACTTTAGTTCTCAGTTTTTTTCCAAAAACCCAATATTGATATTCTCCGCCTCTTTCTAAAACAGCCTCAGATATTATTGAGAATCCTGCTTTTTTTACGAGATCAAGAGTAGTTCTTGGGTTGAAATTGCTCCAAAACATTGGAACCCCGAAAAACCTGCTGGTTCCTTCTGATTCTGAGACGCCTGTATTAATCATTAAAATGCCACCAGGTTTCAATATTTCAAAAAATTTCTTAAATATATCTAAATGCTTCACCTTAGGGACATGAAAGAGAGCGAATATACTTATTATCCCTTCAAAAGTGTTTTCATTAAACTCTAACTCGTTCATATCCATTTTAATAAACTTAGTACTTGGCAAGTTATCTCGAGCTAAATTCAACATTGTATCTGATAAATCAATCCCAGTTACTTTAATTCCTCGTTCTGTTAAGTATTTAGCCGTAGGAATGCCAGCACCACATCCAACATCTAACACATGAGCATTTTCTGGGAGTAGAGAAGCAAATTCACCTAATTCATTATTGAATTTGTTTAAATTCCTATGACTATAATAATCTTCAGCGATTTTGTTATATCCTTCTTCTACTAATTTACTTATTTTATTCATATTATTATTAGAATAATTAAATCTTAAGTAAGCACTGTTAATATTTTATTACTGGCCTAAACCTTATCAATTATAAAAATTAATACTAAAGAAAAATGAATTTATAATTCTTAACAAGAAATTTCTTTAATCTGTCCATAATTCTCGATTCTATTATATCTCTCTTTCTTAGATTGAAAATGTACAAAAATCTGAGAGTTTTCGATTACTGGCATTTCTTCAATAATATTCTTATCTCCGTATTTAATTGCTTCAAGAACGAGTGGTAAATGATGGCAAAATATCCTGTCTCGTAAAGCGGCCCAACCAAAAGTAAAACCCCCACTAACATGCAAATAGATATGTAGTTCGTAACTATTATTCGATTTTTTCCATTCGGCTAATACTTCATCTCTCATAAATCGTGTATAAAGACTTGAAATTTGTTCATAATCGTATTCTGCCCCGATCGTAAGAAAAAGGTCTCCAGTCGAATCAGAATGAGTTAATGTGTATTTGCGAGGTAACTCTAGTTTAACTTTATCAACCGAATCTTTATATTTTATATGTAATTTTTCAGGATTTAAATCTGCCATTATTATGAATAAACTAATCTAACAAGAATTAAAAAACTCCTTCTTATGAATTATTAAAATTTAGTTTAAAAATCTTCTTTTTGATAAATTTTAGAGTTGTTTTTGGGTTATAGATACATTGAAATTAGAGTTTTTAAAATATAACAAGATCTAGTCCCTTTTTTATTAAAATTATAACATTTTGATATTATTTTTAAATTTTATTATAGCTTCTTTTAAGATTTCCTCTTCATTTAGTAAGATTAGATATATATTATGAATGAGAAATTATTTGATATGAAAAATAAAAATGTATTAATAACAGGTGCAAATTCAGGTATTGGAAAGGAAACAGCAGTAGCTTTAGCAAAAATGGGTGCTACTATCATTATGCTATGTAGAAATAAAGAAAAAGGAGAAAAAGCCCTACAAGAAATAAAACAAAGAGCTAATACGAATAAAGTAGATTTAATAATTGCTGATTTATCAGATCCAAATTCCATATATTTTGCCGTTTCTAAATATAATGAAATGTTTGATAAATTAGATGTATTAATAAATAATGCTGGGCTGTTCTTGAAAGAGAAAACAATAGAAGCTACAGGTTATGAAACAACTTTTGCCGTAAATCATCTCGGGCATTATCTTATGACCTTATTATTTATTGATCTTCTTGTAAAATCAACTCCTTCAAGAATTATTAATGTCTCATCAGAAGCACATAGATTTACTAAATTAAATCTGGAAGATATCAATATGGAGAAGAAATATAGAAGCTTTCGAGCTTATTCTAATTCAAAGTTAGCAAATATTTTGTTTACTTATGAATTATCACGAAAGTTAGAAGGAACAGGAGTTACAGTTAACATGCTTCATCCTGGATTCGTAAATACTAATTTCGGGAAGAATCAATACAATAAATTAACAAAACCATTTATGAAATTGTCAGGCTTGTTTACAATAAGTACAGCGAAAGGCGCTAAAACATCGATATATCTAGCAAGCTCACCTGAAGTCAAAGATATTACGGGAAAGTATTTTAAAAAATCTAAAGTTACACGCTCCTCAAAAGAATCACGCAAACTAAAACTTCAAGAAGAACTCTGGGAAATAAGTCAAGAATATGTCAAAAAGACTCAATTAGTTCTTCCCGAGTTAAAAGTTTACTAATTTTTTTATTTATTTTATTCAAATTAACAATCTTATTTCTATTTGTCGTAGATTCTCGATCTTAAATGAATTTATCATGATTTATTAAAAAGAAAAGAAATTGTGTTTTATCCTAATTTTAATTACTCTAGATTTAAAATATTCAATTATTTATTATCTGAAGTCTTATTACTGCATTCTTACCTAATTAATTATGTTAAATAAAAAATCAGAATATCAAAACTTAACTCCGCTTTGGATAGCAGTTTTTGTTGACATTCTTGGCTTTAGTATAATTCTTCCGTTCCTACCTTTTTTCATTGTAGAATTCAATAGTTCACCGGTAATAATTGGATTTCTTTTAAGTTCGAATGCGATTTTTGGATTTTTCTTTGGACCAATTCTGGGAAAATTAAGCGATAACTATGGAAGGAAACCTGTGATGCTAGTATCATTGGCAGGAACTTTCGTAGGATTTGTCATTTTGGTAATTTCTAACAATATAATTCTCCTATTTATTGCTAGAATTATTGATGGTATTTTTAGTGGTCAATTTCCAATAGCAAAAGCTATAATCGGTGATATCGTACCTCCAAAAGAGCGTCCAAAACAGATGACTAATATCGGAATCACTTTTGGTCTTGCATTCTTAATAGGTCCGGCAATTGGTGGATTTTTATCTCCTTTCGGGATCATTTGGCCTGGTATTCTCGCTTCTATTTTGACGGGATTCTCAGCAATTTACACTGCAATCTTTTTGAAAGAGAGTTTACCTAAAAAAATAAATCCTAATTTACAAGCCACTTTTTTAGCAAATCCTAATTTGGTTACTAAATCTACTTCTCTCTGGAAAAATAATAAAACTTTAACACTTGTCATTCAATATAGTTTTATTGCCATCACCGGAGGAATACTTCAAACAACCTTTAGTGTATTTGCGGGTATTAGACTGGGTTTAGGTCCATTTACAGTAGGAATCTTATTGTCGCTTTTAGGCATATTTCAAATCATTATTAGACTGTTAGTATTCAATAGACTAAGAAAATCTATTGGAGACCCAATTACAGCTCTCTTAGGATTAGGAACTTATATCATTACATATTTATTCTTTGGAATAACAACTCAAGTCTGGGAATTAGTTCTTCTATTGTTTTTTCTTAGTTTTGCGGGCTCAATATCACAAGGTATAATAACAGGGTTTGTAAGTCGTTCCGTAGATAATCAAAACCAAGGAAAAATAATGGGAATTACAACAGCTATTGATAACTTAGCTCAAATTTTTGGACCAATTGTTGGAGGAATTCTATTAAGTTTTACTGGAAACTTTCCTTATGCACTTGTCCTAAGTTTGTTAAGCGTTGTTCCGTTTCTTATTGGATTTCGTGTATTAAAATTCGGTTATGATAATAGAAAAGAAACTAAGACCGAAAAAATTCCTGAAAAAGTAATAGAGACTGGAATAATATCGTAATTTCTTCCCAATTTTTTTTATTTATGCAACGCTAAGAATAATCCGAAAGACTAACAATATATTTCTTATTTTTTCCAATATGATCGACCTCTCCAAGTGTTCTTGATATCGAAACTCATGAGTTCTGAAGGATACGGATTGAAATACGATTGCTCTCTTAAATAATCTTCATCATAGCGAAGGATTAAAACTTTGATTAGTTCATTGATGACAAATAAGGGTATCCAACCAGTTCTATATTTCTCTAATTCATCTAAATAGAAAGCTTTTTCTTGATTACTCAAGTTTTTTTTAAAATAACCAAGCGCGTGCATTAAAACATTAATGTGTGATGTATATCTGGCAGGGTTACCCAGTAATGCAATTAACAGCTTTTCATATTGACTAATGACTGAATTAAAAGAAGCTTTTTTTGGATTAGCTACAATTCTTCCCATTCTCCTCATCAAATTCTGATTATATGCCATGAGCAGAAACTGGTTAATGGAATGAAAATTAACCAAATTTTTATAAGATTCTGAATCCTTAATTGCTCGATAAAATCTTAAAACAAACAGTTTAGTTAGCCATTGTTCTCTTATTCTAGAATTTGTTAGAACCCCTTCATTTTCTATCGCAATATTTGGATATTTATCTAATATTGATTTCCCAAATAATCCTGCTCCTTTTTCTATCACTGCAGAACCTGGATTTTAGTAAAAATAATATATGGTCTCATATAAACCACATGAAGGTGAACTAAATTTCATAATAAAGCCGTCAATGTCACTTAAAGAATTAAGATAGTTTTCAGAAGGCTATTCCATACCTTTTGTATATTCTCTCATCGTTTTTGGTTGTATTAACTTCAATCGTTCTGATTTTACGATTTTTATCGAATCTATTGGTACTCCCAGTCCAATCTCGAGCTCAGCGCAGATGGGATAAAATTCTACAAAGGGCCTTAAAACTTTCACAAAATCACTATTTATAATATTTCCATTCCATTTACAGTGTTAGAATTCTATAGACTTGCTTATTACTACCTTAGGCTTTAAAAATTTCTTTTCAGTGAATTTTTAGCATCTAATTTTCGTTTAAATTATTTTCAATATATTGTTTTACATTAAACTTTCTTTTCATACCATCATAACTCATATATCTAATTTTACCAAAGACTTTTCTCTCACCCCAGGCTCGATCGTGAACCCCACCAATAGACCATGCTATTCCCGCATAGCCATTAGGGTCTCTCCCATCAAGTTCGTATTTATCGTTAAGATATATTGCGAACTCTAACGCTTTTTCGGGAGTTTCTGTCCATTCAAGGATTTTCTTTGCCCAATACATTCTAAGATAACCATGCATTTTCCCTCTATTCATCATTTGATACTGAGAAGCATTCCATAAATCGTCATGTGTCTTTCCTCCTTCCAATTCTTTTAAAGTATAAAAGTAATCTCTCCGATCTTTTCTATGCTGATTCAGAGTATCTTTAGCCCAAGAATGAAAACAACTAGAAGAATCGTAATCAGGAGAATAAAAACAGAAATTATCTGATAATTCTTTACGTACTATGATTTCGTCATAATAAGAACCCTTGAGATTTATTATTCTTTTTGACTTTGTCGATTCTAAAACTACTCTTTGAGAACTAATTTGTCCAAAATGTAAATATGGAGAGAGATTGGAAACACTATTTTTATTTGGATCATTCCTCTCCTTTGTATAGTTTTTAAGTTTTTCTGGAACGAATAATTTCATAGCTCCTCTTGCTTCATTCTCTCCTGGCCTTATCCATTCAAAATTCTTTCTTAATTTATCCATTGAAACGAAATTTCTCAGCTTTATCCAATTAACTTCACTAAAGTTTTCATTCCAAGAATATGGGTGATTCTTAATATCTGGAAACGCTACTAGAAACTCGGCTAGTAATTTGCTTATTTTTGAACGTATTGTATAGGCCGCATATTCTTTTTTATTAGATGTAATCCAACAAGGGATAATATTATGCGTATCTACTTCGCAAAAGGGTATGTTTAATTTACTACGTAATACTTCAATCCAGTTCCTTTTTATTCTTATTGGAGAAAAGTCTGTTATTAACATTCCTATTTTATATTCTTCTATAAAGTCCATCAAGACAGTGCTTGGATTTCCTGTTAATACCACAAATGTTACGTTGAGTTTTCTTAGATCATTTTCTATGATTTCCAATCCATCAAGCATAAACTTGAAGATTCTTGCTTCGGCATTTAAAAATTCCGGTTGCAAGCAAAAAACGACAATAATTGGTTGGTTTTTATTTAGCGCTAGTTCCTGAGCATATATTAAAGCCCAATTATCTCTAATTCTATGATCTCGACTCATCCAATATAATATCGGACCACTGATCCTCTTTTTTATTATTATTCTAACTCTTCTATTGTCCATATTGACAATTTTCCTTGCATATATTTGTTCGAACTAGAACTTTTTTTTTATTAATTAGAAATGGAATTTGAATTTTTAATCCTGTTAAATCTACAAAGGATTCATATATCTGTGAACTTAAAACGAGAGTTTTAGGATTTTTAAATTGTTTTTTTTTGGAGACATGATAAATTAAATCCTTTTCCTCCTACTTTATTCCATTCTTTTTCAGATATTTCATCAAGTTTAGAAAAAATTTCAATCTTCTAACTCCAATATTTTTACATCTTGAAATTGACTCACATATTGATATTTTTCGACATTTAATTGTAATATTGCGCAATTGGGTGAATTTACAAACTCTTCCAGATATGGATGCTTATTTAAATAGAGAGTTCTAAATTTACTCTGGGATTTCTGTATTTCTTCAACAGATCCTTGAGCAGCAACAGCAATCGCGTCGTAGAAATCGGTTCGTTGGTTACTTCGATTATCAATTAATAAGGTTACACGAGGATTTCTACTCATATTAGAAAATTTACGCGTATCTTTTAAAGTAGAAAAAATTATATGATGTAAATCGTCTGTAGCCGCAAATGCAATTAAGCTTGTATACGGCAAACCATTCAAATCTGTTGCGAGCACTCCTAATTTTTGATTTTTGAGTAAATCAGAAATAATTTTTTTAAAATCTTCTTTTACCAAATTTATCCTCTCTTTTAATTTATCTCATATTTTACTATTCTCTATTTGAAACAATTGTTTTATATGAAATTAATATTTAAATTTTAAGTTAATAATTCTTCAAGCATTATGAGTACTTTCGAAATTTCAAAGATAGCAGTAGAATAAGAAGGGTAATTATTGAAGTAAAGTAGAAAGCTAGATTAAGATTAATATCTGATATATATCCATTAATTATAGGACTTTTTAACCTTAGTTTAAAAATTTATATTTTATAAAAATTTGTTGATAATCCAAATAATTATTAATTTAACTTTTTTGTCACTTAATCAAAATAGAGTTCAAGATTATTGCCTTAAATAGGGTTATTTACCTTTTTTTTCTTGAAATTTGTTATTAACAAATTATAAATGATATTTATTAATATTTCCATTTCTTTTTTTTAATTTACAAATTAAAAAAAAAGAGGATATTAATTATGCCGAATATTGTCGAAGTAGCTAAAGAAGCTGGTAGTTTTTCTACATTACTTAAAGCTGCCGAAGTTGCTGGACTTGTAGATACATTATCAACTGGGGGTCCTTTCACTATTTTTGCTCCCACTGATGATGCATTTTCCAAGATTCCCTCTGAAACTTTGAATGCCTTACTTAAAGATTCTGAGAAATTGAAAGGTATTCTTTTATACCACGGAATCGAAGGAAAAGTTAAATCAACTGACCTTTCAGGTGTCATGAAAGTGAAGACTTTACAAGGACAGGAAATAACCATAGATGCCACTAGTGGAGTAAAAGTGAACGATGCAACCGTTATTAAAGCTGATATAGAAACAGATAACGGAATCATTCACGTTATTGATAAGGTAATATTACCTTCTTAAAATCTTTCCAAGTGGTATTCTATTAAATAATTTTTTTAAACCTTTTTTTTAATCCTTTGTTTGTAATACCGATACAAATAGCTTTGTGAAAGATATCCTTTAAATACATAAACTATCATTTAATCTTTGATGGTATATTCGTTAAGGGACTTGAGTACTTTTGATGAGTGGTTTTTTCGCAAATTAATTGAGGAAAAAAATCGAAGAATAAATTATATTAGAAATACATGGGATAATTTAGATAAAAAAAAAAGAGAAAAACTGATTGAGTTCATTAATGACAGTTTTTTAGTACGTTTTACTCCTTTTATTATTGAAAAATCTTATGATGAGCTTTATATTGTAATTAAAGACCGTATAGAGAATTCATTTGAAATTATTGAGAACTGGGATAAAAAATAGGTGGATCAGTCTATAGATAATCCCCCATCAACAGGTATTATTGCTCTTGTGACCCAGGAAGAATTATTTGAGGCTAGATAGCGAATTGCATCCACGAAATCTTCTGGCTTTCCGATTCTACCTAAAGGATGCATTTTATTTGAAATTTCTAATGCTTTCTCATTTGTAGTCAATTTAGCTCCTGCAGCCAGTGGAGTATCGACTAATCCTAAAGCAACTCCATTGAATCGAATACCCTTAGAGGCATATGTAATTGCAGCCGATCTTATCATACTTTCAAGACCTCCCTTTGTCGCACTAATCGCTTCATGATTCCGTAAACCTTTAGATCCTGCGACAGATGAGAAAATGACTATAGATCCCTTTTTATTTCTCATCATTCCCCTTATAACGGCTTTTATTGATAGGAACACAGAAGTTAAATTTAGTTTTATTACTTCTTCGAATTCTTCCAATTTTAGAACATGTATCGGTTTTAAAAGAATAGAACCTACTGCATGTATTAGGACATTAATTTTACCGAAGTTCTTAATACTCTCTCAACGACGCTCTTTAAATCATCGGGATTAGTAACATCTGCTTGGATTGAGATTGCATGTTCCAATTTACTTTCTAATTCTTTCAAATCAGTCGATGTTCTAGCTACTAGTACTAACTTCGCACCCAACTTAGATGCCTTTTTAGCTACTTCGGAACCTATCCCTCCTGTAGCTCCTAAAATTATCATAACTTTATTTTCTAGCATAAAAAACCAAGAATAATTATAACAAAATCAAAAAAAAGTTTCTTATTATTAGCTATTAATTCAAAATCTTATAATTTTTATAGAATTCTTTTAAGTT
This sequence comes from Promethearchaeia archaeon, assembly GCA_029856085.1. Taxonomy (GTDB): domain Archaea; phylum Asgardarchaeota; class Lokiarchaeia; order Sigyniarchaeales; family SOKP01; genus Loki-b32. The sequence continues at coordinate 10,009 of JAHQWI010000213.1, forward strand.
AACTTCACCATTTTAACCCATAATAAATTGAATAATAAACTTAAAAGAGTATTTTTATGAATTTACCAATTGAATCTAAGACATTTTTGAACCCAAATCTTAAAATAAGCCGTATTATAAACGGTATGTGGCAGGTTTCTGGAGCTCACGGTTATATCAATAAAAATGAAGCAATAAAAAGTATGAATTTACATGTAGAGAATGGATTTACCACATGGGATTTAGCAGATCATTATGGGCCTGCTGAAGATTTTGTCAAAGTTTTCAGAGAGCAGAGGATTAGAGAACAGAAGGAAGAATCCCTCGAGGATTTGAAATTTTTTACTAAATGGGTACCCAGACCTCAAAAAATCACTAGAGAACTAGTTAATAAGGCAATCGATATTTCCAGAAAAAGAATGGGAATTGAAACTTTAGATATGCTTCAATTTCACTGGTGGGAATATCAAGATAAGAACTATCTAAAAGCTATTACATTTCTAGATGATTTAAGAAAAGATGGAACACTATCAACCCTCGGTTTGACTAATTTTGACACAGAACATATTGAAGAATTCTTAAAAATGGGAGTTAAGATCGTATCCAATCAAGTTCAATATTCATTAATTGACAGAAGACCAGAACGACTTATGGCCCCGTTATGTAAGAAATATAAAGTTAAACTCCTGGCATATGGTACTCTATGTGGAGGATTGTTAACTGAAAAATATTTAAATCAACCTGAACCCCTCGGAGAACAGTTATATACTGCATCACTTAGTAAATATAAAAATATGATCGATCGGTGGGGAGACTGGAAACTCTTTCAGGAATTACTTCAGACCTTGAAAAGAATCGCTTCAAAGTATAGTGTCACCATAGCCAATGTTGCTGTCCGTTATGTTCTAGAAAATCCAGTTGTAGGTGGTGCTATAATAGGAGTTCGGTTAGGAATATCTGAACACATTGAGCAAAATTCTAAAACCTTTAGTTTTTCTCTAAATCAAGATGATTTTGAAGAAATTAACAGAGTTTTATCAAAATCAAAGGATTTACTTCAAATCATAGGAGATTGTGGAGATGAATATAGAAGATAAGATTACTCTTAATCACTGCAATCTTAGAATTTGCAATTGAAAATTTTTTATAATTTATAGATTTTAATGAATATCTTGTTATTTATGATTAAACAATCCTTCTCCTATTGAATGAATTATTATGCGAGCTTTTTAAAAAGAAATTAGAATATTACTTACATTAAACTAAAGATTAAGAGATGAAAATATGAAATTTCCAGATGTTTCAGGTGATAATTTAGAAAAAAAGAAATACAATATTCCTTACGATTTGGAGGGCGAACTTAATGTCCTAATTGTCCCATTTCAGCGCTGGCATCAGAGCCTTGCAGATGAATGGAGCGTTTTTTTGAATAAGATTGAAAAATCAAATCAAGATTTTCGATATTATGAAGTTCCTACTTTAAACTCAGGGTATAAAGTTATGAGATTTATGATTGATAAAGGAATGAGAGCTGGAATTCCCAATAAAAGCGTAAGAGAGCGAACGATTACGCTCTATACTAATAAACCTTTATTTGAAAAGCAATTAAACATAAAATCTGAAGAAACTATCTATTTGTTTTTAATACGGAAAAATGGTGAAATTTTATGGAGGAACGAAGGAGAATATGACTCCCAAAAAGGACACGAGCTCTTGAAAACGATCGAAAACCTAAATACTTAAGGTTCTTCCTAAAATAATCTAGAAGTTATATGGTTTCATAATTTATAGCATAATCTACAGCCGCTCTTAAATGAATTCTTAGAGTATCATAAAGAGGAACATTTACATCTTGAGAATTGATTATCATTGGGAGTTCAGTACATCCGAGAATGATCCCTTCTGCCCCTTTTTTTATCAAATTTTCAATTATTTTTAAAAATTTTAGCTTAGCTGATTCTAGGAATTTTCCTTTCGCAAACTCTTCATAGATAGTGTTATGAATGTAATCCCTTTCAATTTTATCGGGGATTATTGTATTTATTTCATACTTTTTTATAAGTTTTTCAACATAAAAAACACCTTCCATCGTAAATTTTGTGCCTAATAGGCCAACACTCTCAATATCCATAGATTTGATAACTTTAGCAGTCTCATCTACAACATTGATGAGTGGGATTGAAATTTCGGCTTCAATTTCAGCAGCAATCTTGTGCATTGTGTTAGAGCAGATGACGATAGCTTTACTTCCCACTAATTCAAGTTTTTTGCATATGATTACCATTAAATCTATAAGATCATTCCAATTATTTTGGTTTTGCAGTTGAAGGACTTCTTTAAAATTGACCGAATATAGCAATATCTCTGCTGAATTCCACGTTCCTAGTCTTTTATTTACTATTTCGTTTATTAAACGGTAATAATCTATTGTATTCTCCCAACTCATACCTCCTATCAATCCTATTAACTTCAATATTAACACCATTAAAAATATAAGTCTCTACTTAAAGTAAATAAAAAAAAAAAGAGTTTTAAATTATGCTGGTTGTAATACTCCTGCAAATACCAACCATGCTAGAAGAGTTTTAGACCACAAACTGAGTAGAATATATCCTCTTTCTCCATGCAAATAATC
>JAHQWI010000214.1 GCA_029856085.1 Promethearchaeia archaeon
ATCTTAAGTGAAGATTATGAGGGTATTATTACTCGCGACTACGGATTCATTATAGCTGTTGTTGATGTTCTTGATGTAGGAAAAGGAATAATAATACCGGGTAACGCTAATACGTTCCATGAGGTAGAATTTAGAATCCTTACGTTTAAACCGACAGTTTCAGAAGTTGTTGAGGGAACTGTAGTAGAAATTGTTGATTTTGGTTCTTTCATACGACTAGGGCCATTGGATGGATTAGTTCATGTATCTCAGATCTGTGATGATTATATCTCTTATGAACAAGTTGGAAACCGATTTATTGGTAAAGAGACTGGAAAAATCCTTGAAGTAAATGATCAAGTGAGAGCTAAAATAATTGCTGTATCTTTAGGTACTGGAAGAAGCGGAAAACTTGGTTTGACAATGAGGCAGAAATTTCTAGGGAAGGAAGTTTGGATAGAAAATGATATTGAGGAAGAATATTCTAAAAAGCAGACAGAACAAACAGAAGTAAGTGAAGAAGAAGAAGGCGCTTCAGATTAAGTAAAGTATAAAGACTTTAGGTGATTAAGTGAAAGAAAAAGCATGTAAAAATTGCCATTTAATAACTAAAAACGAAACAATATGTCCTAAATGTAAAACACACACTCTGAGTGAGGATTTCACAGGAGAGGTTATAATTATAAATCCTAAAGAATCAAAATTTGCTGAATATTTGAAAATCCATTTTCCAGGAAAGTATGCATTAAGAGTAAGATAGTTTATTTTTTTGAGTTTTCTAACTTATTTATATAACATTTTTTAAATTTATCATTCTTAAATATATTGATGTTACGAATTCCTCAAAATAAAAGGCATTCATTTACAGAGCCTCTCGATATCTTAATTGCAGGTACAAGAGAAGAAACAATTATTCAAGTTGAAAATCTCTTCAGAGATTATTTAAAATCAAATTTAAGCTTAAATTTTTACATTGTAGGAGATATAGTTGCCAAAGATTTCTTCTCTAATTCTTTTTTAAAATCCTTTATAAAAATCTGTGTGATTGATGAGAAAACCCAAAGGAATCAAATTAAAATAGATTTTGAAGGCTTTTTTGAAGATGTTATTGAATTTCAAAATCCTGTTGGCACAATTCATAAGGATTGTTGGGTGCTATTCAGGAAAGTTATTGATTCTGGTAAGAAATCCTTAATTAAGATAACTGAAGGAGAGGAGGATCTACTTATTCTTCCTCTTATTTTAGAAATTCCTATTGAAGAACAAGGAGGTCATTTTGCGTTTTATGGTCAACCACCAATAACAGATTCTAAATTTGTAATTCCAGAAGGAATTGTGATTGTGAATATTGATAAGAATATACAAGAGAAAGTAAGGAAAGTTATAGCAATTATGGAAAAATTTTGAATTCTTTTATTAATCTCTTTTGCATTGATCTAAGGATTTACATTTTTGAAAAGCAAAATTTTATTTTCTATCTATTCTTTAGATTTCTATAAATCGTATAGAATCTTATTAAAACTTATAGGTTCTAAGTAAACCAAGAAAAAAAGGTTCAAAATGTCAATTGAAAATATTGAAGAAAAGAAAAACCCATTAATTGGTAGAATAGAGTTAACATTTAGAGTTGATCATTTTGGGGCTAGTAGTCCAAATCGATTGGATATAAAAAAAAAAATCTCTGCAATACAAGGTTCTGATGAGAAATTAACTATAGTGAAAAAACTCGATACTCATTTTGGGGCATCTTATTCTATAGGAAAAGTATATATCTATGATAATGCTAAGGAACTTCAATTTTTTGAACCATTTCACATCAAAGTCCGCAATCTTGAGAAAGAAAAGCGAATCGAAATTTATCAGTTAAAAAGGAGAAAAGAACCTTACAAACATTTATTTAAATAATTAAAAGAATTTAATATTACAAATGGATGCATCAAAATATTATAAACTCGAAGGGGACAAGTTAGTAAGGACTCATAGGTCATGCCCTAAATGTGGACCCAGTTATTTTCTAGCAAACCATTATGACCGATGGAGTTGTGGGAAATGTGGTTATGCTGTATTTAAAAGAAAGGGTGCTACTAAAGGAAAGGCTGCTAGAAGGGCTCCTCGAAAACGTGTAAAATCTTTGGAGAGTTAAATTAGGCTCAAAATTAAAAATACTTTAACTCTTGGTTGAAATCTTTTTTAAACATTTCTTTATCAATTTAAGGATTTTAAGGTTTCTATTAGTAAATTTTGGCGGAATTAATGAAAAAATTCTGTTTAGGTATTGAAAGTACGGCACACACTTGGGGCGTAGGTATAGTTGATTTTGAAGGGGAAATACACACCCTAATAAACGATACTTTCATACCTGAAAAAGGTGGGCTCCATCCTGCTTTAGTACGAGAGTATCACCTTAATAATTTTACAGATGTAATTAGTAAGGCTCTTTTAGAAGCAAATCTATCAATAAAAGACATTAATCTAGTTGCCTTCAGTCAAAGTCCTGGTTTAGCCCCTGTCTTAAAAATAGGGGCTTTAGTTGCCCGGATGTTAAGTCAGATTTTAAAAGTCCCTCTTGTAGGTGTAAATCATTGCATAGCACATGTAGAGATCGGACGTCTAATGTGTAAGATTGAAGATCCCTTAACTTTATACGTTTCTGGAGGTAATACTATTATTAGTGCTTACGAATCAAACAGATATCAGATTTTTGGAGAAACTCTTGATTTGGCAGTCGGCAATATGATTGATTCTTTTGCTCGAGATGCTGGATTAAGTCATCCTGGAGGACCAAAGATCGAAAGATTAGCATTAAAATCAAAAAAATATCTTCAATTACCTTATATTGTTAAAGGAATGGATTTATCATTTTCAGGACTCTATACAGCTGCTAAACGACTATTAGAATCTCCAGATTTTAATGACAAATATAATTTAAATGATGTTGCAAATTCACTCCAAGAAACTACTTTTGCTATGTTAACTGAAGTAACTGAACGAGCACTTGCTCATACAGAGCTAAAGGAGGTATTACTTACAGGTGGAGTAGCAGCAAATAAAAGATTACAACAAATGATTCAATATATTAGTGATGAACATGATGCTCGATTTGAAGTAGTTCCTTTAAAATACGCGGGAGATAATGGGGCAATGATAGCATGGACTGGAATTTTAAGGTATTTATCTGAAGGTGGGCATGAAATGACAGAAACTATAATCAAACCCAAAGAAAGGATGGATAATATTACAGTTCCATGGAGGCTTGAAAAGAAAACATGAGTTCTGAGATATATAAAGAGATACTAATTCATAAAGGTGCTGAAGCTAGTCTTTGGCTTGGTTATTGGTTTGGAAAAAAAGTAATATTCAAATATCGAATTCCAAAAAAATATCGTTTAGAAGAAATTGATAAAAGAATTCGAACTGAACGGACTTTGAATGAAGCAAGAGCATTAATCAAGGTTAAATCCTATGGTTTAAATGTCCCTCAAGTTTATGAAATCGATACTCAAAAACAAACTATAATAATGAAATATATTGAGGGTGAAAAACTTAAAAATCTTTTAGGAAACTTAGATGATATTAAAAAGTATGGATACTTTAAACAAATTGGAACTGATGTCGCTATATTGCATAAAAACGGGCATATCCATGGTGATATCACTACTAGCAATTTAATAATTACAAAGGGAGAAGGTATCTTTCTTATCGATTTTGGATTACATGATTATTCTGATACAATAGAAGACAAGAGTGTAGACCTTCATCTCTTTAAGAGAGTGTTGATTTCATCTCATGGAAATGACTATAAATTCTGTTTTAAAGCTTTTCTTGAAGGTTATAGATCAGAATATGAGAAAACAAACAAGAGTGAATGTAATCAGATTATTATTAATATTAAAGCCATCGAGACACGTGGCAGATATGTGAAATCAGAAGATAGATTATAATACAAAAATTTTATCTAAAGAGAGGACTATTAAAGATTAACATGCTTAAGCGCTTCTTCAAATTTGAATTCATTTATTAAGTCTTTTACAAGCGCTAGCTCTTTGGACATGGAACTTGACATTTTGCACTCTTTCGCTATAATGGAATTTAAAAATAAGGAAGATAAGGTTCCTTAAAAGCCTTTTGTACTATAATTTCGATTTAAGATTTTTTTGTCTTTTCAAAGGAATTTTCATTGAAATCAGACGTTGAGTTTACATTTCTATTCAAGTATCTCTTAACTAAGAAGTGGATTAAAATTTAACTTTTTAAAGTTAGTAAATGCTCGTTTTCTTGTCTTATTTTGTAATTCGGATAAGATTTCATTCAATACCTTAAAAAATTGGTATTTTTGAAGATTTGGAGCAAGGTTCATTTTAATGATATAGGTGGGTTTATTTGTTTGGGGTATTTTTGCTCGCATATAACCTCCAGGAGTGTATAATTTATCAGTTTTTATCTCGAAATCCGCAGTTATCCCAAATTCTGCTAAAATGTCAAAATATATTTTCCATTGATCTTCAGTACTCGGAAGAGATATGGGTTTTCGATTCTCATATAATGTAATGCTATCGATACTTAACTCATTTCCCTCGATTTTTCCATGTAATCCGAATATCCATATAAACCTCCATAGAAAATCTTTTCTTAACATATAATTTTCTAAACCGGCAACAGTATCAATGCCTTTAATCCCTAAATTAGAATTCGCAATTTCGAGAAATTTCTCATAAATTTTATTATAATCTTTATTCTTAAATTCACCCTTTAATGTAGTAATGTCAATTTTTCTAGAAATGGTCTTAGGATTCTTTATTTGATCATCGGGTAAAGTACTTCGGATTTTCTTAAGATTTGTCATAGAGTCAAACATCTTAATATATCGATCATATGTCTTGTCATCAATAGTGCTTTCCAATTTTTCAGATATTCTTTCTCTTGTAAAATTAGTACTAGCCACAGTATTCGCACATGGAAACCTTCCACAATATGCACAATTATAAATCTCATTATGACTACCACATTTTCTCGTACGACATTTTCGTAAGAAATTAAAAAAAGGGTGTTTTGGTAATTTTTCATTTGGAGTTAAACATCCAACACAACCTTCCCATTCATACTTAATTGGCTTGTATCCAGTATACCTCTTTACTTCTTCAGAATATTCCTCCCAATCTTCTTTACCGATTTGTCTACGCATATAAATAGACCAAGGACATTCTGAACATAAGTTACCACATCGTGAGATTATCTGCTCCATAACTTCTTCACTGTTTTTATTTAATCTCATTTAATTTTTAAACATAGTCCTACCTATGATTTCTCGATTTTTCAAAATAACTTTAAATTTATCTCAATCATGACTAAGCGAATATTTTGCCCCCCAATAGCTAAAAACCTTATTGAAAGCTCCAAGAAAGAGTTCACTAAACTCATTTATCTAGCTTACTCTTGTTTCCTTAACATACACCAAAGAGGTACATCAGTTTCAGGGATTATAGTATGCTCAAGAGTTTCGAATCCATATTTCTGGTAAATTGACACACTCTTTTCGGTATTAGTTTCTACATAAACGGGTAACCCATCACTTTCAATTGTTTTAAGCATAGTACTTATGAGTAACCCACCGTACCCTTTTCCTTGTTCCTCTGGTTTAACGGCTATATTTTGAAAATACCAATGGTCATAAGGTACAAGATGCTTATGTCTCTCTTCTTCATAATTAAAAACCGTCATAATTCTTTTCATTGCTTTTAGTTTTAAACCTACTTTACGCATTGCATAAAAACCACCATATCTCATCATAGTCCAAGTAGAAGGATATACTTTATCAGGGGGTAACCATATTGTAATTCCTTCTAAGTTCTTAGAGATTGCATAAGCTAGTCCATGTTTTATTCCATAATTATAGAGCATATAAAATCCATATTGTACTTTTTCTTTTCTTTCTTTCTCATCTGGATATGTAAATATCGTGACGGGATCATCTTGAAAAGCATTCCCTGCCACTACAAACGCCTTTTTAACATCTTCCGGTGTTAATTTATAGAGATTGTCTAAATCATTATTCATATTCATATTACTATTTAAAGAAAATTCTATTATAAAAAATTCGTAGACTAGTATTTTATGTATCTTTTTAAACACCTAAAAAAAATAAGAGGAAAATAAAAATTAAATGAGATATAGATTCCATTTTCTCAACTTGGTCTTCTTAACATGCACCAAAGAGGTACGTCGGTTTTAGGGATTATGACATGCTCAATGATTTCAAATCCATATTTCTGATATAATGACACATTTTCTTTTTTATGAGATTCTACATAACTAGGTAATCCTTCACTATCAATTTTTTTAATCATAGCACTTATGAGTAACCCTCCATATCCTTTTCCTTGTTCTTCTGGTTTAACAGCAATAGATTGAAGATACCAATGATCAAAAGGTACAAGACGTTTATGGGCAGATTCCATATATTTAAATAAAGGCACAGCTCTTTTCCCTGCTTTTAAACCCGATTTACGCATATTACGAAAACCACCATATCTCATCACCATACTCCAATTAGATGGATAAACCTTATTGGGGGGCAACCATATTACAATTCCTTCTAAATTCTTAGATGTAGCATAAACTTCGCCATTTCGTATTCCATATCTATACATTACTTCAAATGCATATTTCAATTTCTCTTTTCTTTCTCTCTCATCAGGATATATAAATATCGTGTCAGGATTATATTGAAAGGCACTACTTAAAACTTTACATGCCTTTTCAATATAGTCTGGTGTTAATTTAAAAAGATTGTCTAAATCATTATTCATATTCATATAAAAATTTAAAGAAAATTCTATTATAAAAAATTTGTAGACCATTATTTATAAAGATCCTATAATTTCTTCATTCATTTAGGTCAAAAATTCCAGTTATCCTCTAATTTGGTATTGCACTCATTATAGAAACGCATTATAAGAATTCTTATTAGAATAAATTGTCATATCTTAACATTTTCAAAGGAATTTTCATTGAAATCAGACTCTGAATTTACTTTCTGAGCATCTATAATTAAATTAATATTTTGAAATTAGCTGTTAAAATTTTATTCTCTTCTAATTAGGATTATTAATAATTGGTTGGTTTTTTAATAAGAATAAAATATTTTCATCCAAATTATTAAAAAAATTGACAAAATGTTCATCTAAATAATTAAACAATCAAAATAATTTATATCTGATATAGGAATCTTTAAATACTTTAAATAGGGATAAATAAATTTATATTAATAGTTTACTTACTATATATTATTAGAAAAGAGTGAAAAGAGTAGGGACAAGAATATATCTGCGTTTCTTATTCAGTTTTTCATTTGTTAACAACAACAATTTAAAATTCATATAGTTTGGAGTTAAATAAATGATGGGTAGTGAGAAAAAGAAAACTAAACCTAAGATGGTTAATATTACCATTAATTTACCTCAAATATATGATCAAAATATTCAGAAACTCATAAAAATGAAGGTAGTTCCTAGTCGATCTGAAGCAATTCGTATTGCGCTACGAGAATTTTTACACAACGAGTATAAAAATCTGAAATTATTAGGTTTTTTTGAAGAGCATGTTTAGAATCTTTACAAAATTATAAATACCTCTAAATTTTTCTGAAATGGTTAAATCAAAGTATTTCTTCATTTTCTAGTAGTCAAAATTTAAAATTCTATTTTACTTAGTTTTACTATAGTAATTCAAAAACGAAAAAAAGAACTGTGATATTATATAGCGTATATGAAAATGGGGCTATAAGGAAAGTAAGTAAAGTTGATTTCAGCAACACTAAAGTTTATTTAATTGATGATTTTAAAACAATATACTTATGGCATGGCTCAAATTCGTCTAAAAGAAAGAGAGATTTTAGTAAAAAAAGAGCAAACAGTTTAAATAATAAGCGGAAAACTACTGCTAAAATCCAAATTATTAATCAGGATAAGGAATTTGGCGCTTTTCTTGCTATTATGGATCTTCTAAAGAAGGGTTTGGACGAAGATGCATCTTTAGAAAAGAGAGATGAATTAGAGCTAGAAATTGAAGACACTTTAGAACTCATTGAATCGGGACTGGAAATGGATCTAGAAGCTGAAATAACTCTTGCTGCCCATAAACTTTCAAACGAAAAAGTATCCTATGAGGATTTATCTAGACGATTAGCTGAATTACAATTAACCCTTTTAAAAGTAAATAAGGAGCCTTCGGAAAAGGAAATTAATAAAAAAACTAAAGATATTCTTAAATCCTCCTCCACTTATGAAGAATTATGTTGGATTGTATCAGAACTTGAAATTTTAATAGAGAAAAAGCATTTGGTGGAAAAATAATTAGGTAATTATGTAAGTGTTAAACTAATACCAATTGCGTTAGAGATTACAGCAGCAAAAAAGATTTGTATTATACTGAAAGAAATTATTACCACAGGATAAAAGCTTTTTATTTTCTCAAATATTTTAGTATTCTGTATTATAACGAGTACAAAGATCAGAAAAGTAAATAACAAAGAAGGAAAATAAGACAATCTCTTGGTTAAGAACATTAAGCTGATTAATACTAAAATTGTAGTTATTATAACTACTTTATTTTTTGAACCCTTTGACTTTAAGAAGCTTAGTTGAGGGTATATTACCTTCCTGAAAAGCAGTTCTATAGACAAAAACACTGGAAAAGCAAAATATCCTAGAATAAAATGAACAACAAAGTTAGAGGGCCATATGAAACCAAATGGATAATAGAATGAAAACATCATATAAATCGCTATAAGATAAACTGTGCTTAACATTGTAAAGATTATATATTTCAATTTCAACTGTGATTTTATTTTTTTAGCAATATTAGGCTTCACACTATTATCTTTAGGTTTTTTTAAGTAATTTATTAGCTTAATCAGAGAATATATTAAAATCATGTTCAGCGAAGCAAATAGAACCCCTAATAAACCAAAAATTCTTTCGAATATTACCCAATTCAGTAAGAATGCTCCAATCGAGAGAACAACTTTCAGAATTTGTCTTTTTTTATGTGAATTTGATATTAATCTCTCATAACCATCTGAGTTCAATTCTTCAATTCCTTGTTCTTTTCTAAAAAATAACTTACTTGATATTGATGTAAGATATATAACGATTATAAATAATAGAGCTATATTGATAGTAATTAAGATATAATTCCAGTAGAACGTAATAAATATAGGTCCATTTATCACCTTAGAATTAAAGAAATGATATTCAAACCAATTTATTGATTCTATAAGAACTTTGTTAGAAAACAATTGATGTGCTCCTCCAATCATAAAGCCTTTCATTGTTATTAAAGAACAATTAGTTAATTGCTGAGCTTTCAAGGCGTTTTCTGTAAAATCTAATATCTCATCATTGATATGATGGATGATTAAGAGATTCTTAGTATTTTCTTTATTCAATAGATTTACAGGGATGTATGTAAGAAAATCTTCATTGTAGATAAAACCAAATCTAGGTGGTTCAAAATTTACTAATGGTGCTAATCCAACAGTCACTTTAAATCGAGGATCTAAAGCTTGATTCATTAATACCACCATCCCTCCAAGAGAATGACCAATTAGACCAACTTGTGAGGTGTTGACATCTCTATAAAAGGGTAAGGTTTCTAACTTATCCAATAATTTAGAACAATCTTGTGCTAAAGCAGGAATATCCGTTATAGGATCAATATTATTAATGTTTCCCCCACTCTCACCATGCCCTTGATAATCTAAAGCAGCAACATAAAATCCCCTCTTCGTGAATTCAATTGGTATCCTTAAGTCAAAATCTCGTTTTGACCCGATCCCATGGCAATAAATAACTAAGGGTCGTGATTCTTGAAAATCTAAAACTTTTGAAGGGAAATATAAATTCGCATACAATTTTGCCCCAGATGATTCAAATTGAACCCTCTCATATTTATTATAACTAATCTCTTTATTTAATTGTAAAATTGATAGAGAAATAATGAGTAAAATAATAAAAATTAGTAATTTCCTCAAATTTTGGTGATCTTTATGAGTCATCTCACCAACAATAATGAATTCTGTTTCTTCCATAACAGCTGATTGCTTTTTTGAGATAGTTTTTTATCACTTCATTCTCCATTTCTTACTTTTCAAATCTTATGAAACCACAATTAATATAGAACAAGCATAATATTTAAATGTTTTCACAAAGTTTGAAACTTAAGAAAAAGCAAGATCAATTTGTAATCAAATGAAAATAAAAATTATATAAGACCCAAAAATGTTCTCACAAGAATTTATCTAGATGTAGAAATATAAGTTATTGATCTATTGAAATTTAATAAAGTTAAAATAAAATTTAAGAGTTTTTGCATAAACAAAAATCTACCTAGTTGATAATAAAATATATTTTATCGGCGTTTTCTTATTTTACGGGCTTCTCTTTCTACTTCTCGTAGGATTACTATATCATTTATTCTGATAGGACCTTTCACATTACGAGTTAAAATCCGATTTCTATCTGGGCCATCTAAAATCCTTACTTTAATCTGAGTGATTTCACCTGTGAGCCCAGTTCGCCCAATCACTTGAATGACTTGGGCGGGTGTGGATTGATCTTGAGTACGGACTCCCTTTGATTTATCTAATTTAACCAAATAATTTCACCAGGTTTATTTACTTTTTAATTTCTTCCAATTTCTTTATCACATCATCTAAAACGCCATCATTTCCTGTTCCAACGTTCTCTATACCAATAGCGCTTGCTGATACATTAATTCTCACTGTATTTCCTAGTTCTTTTTTAGTGGACAAGTATGCGTAAGGAATTCCTTTTTCTTCACATAAAAGCGGAATATGGAATAGAATTTCTGGAGGACTAACATCCTCAGCCATAACAATGAGTTTTGCAAGTTGTCTTTCAATAGATTTGGTAACCTCGTTCATTCCCTTTCGGATTTTAGAATCTCGAGATTCGGCAATTTTGCTTAATGCTGTCTTTAGTGAAGTTTTTAATTTATCTGGGACTTGAAATTTAACATATGAAATTTTTAATCATCTCCTTCAAATATACATTTATTATAATATATTTTCATAATTCATCGATATTTGATACAGTAATTAATACAAGATTAAAAATAAAATTTTTCATTTGGGACGTAAAACCTAAAAATTTTTTTACCATGGTTCTTTCAAAAACTTAAGTTGGGTTCCTTTTTTTTGAAATTTTCTTAAATTAAAGGAAATTAACCAAACTAAAGAAAACGTAAAATAAAATAACCAAAAAGAGGAGAAAAACCATTATAATACCGATCAGATGCTTTAGTTGTGGTAAACTCATTGCTCACGTATACAAACCTTATTTAGAATATATTGAGAAAGGGGAAAGCTCTGAGAAGGCTTTTAAGGAGCTAGGAATTGAGAGATGGTGCTGTAAAAGAATGATTGTGTCCCATGTTGACTTAATCGATGAGCTACTTAAATTTCCTCGATTACAATAAGGAAACTATATTGCTCTTAAACATTTTTTAAAAATCCAAATTTTAACTAGAAATATAAACTCATTGTTTTCCGTAATGAGCTGTCCATCTTGTTTTTCTTGCTTTTTTATTATAATCAAGCAGTGATTTTCTGCATTTGTTAGTACAAAAATTTAAAATTGTACCATCTCTTCTGATCACCATCAGACCCCTTCCAATTGGTATATCATAACCACAGAAACTTCATTTTTTAACTTTAACCATGATTTTTCATCTTGTAATTTATTTAATCTTTTTCTTTCTTGAAAAGTTCGGCTTCTCCGTATTTTACAACTTTTAAATTGATCAGAGTCATGTCAAAGGTTACTTCATTGCCTCTTACCGTTTTTCTTTTTTTCTCACCTTTTCTTCTGGGTTTGTAACCTATACCACGTTTGGAGACAAGAATTTTTTTCTTTACTGGGCCATGTACATCTTTTCTCATTGGAAATCCGCTCGAATCACTTCCACCCATGATTTCAAACTCATAGTTCGGAAACCCTATGAGTCCTCCTTTGATGTTATCCCCGATTTTCATTCCTTCAAATCTAAACTTTTTTTCATCTATTTCAATTAGTTTAGACAATCCTTTTCCAGCCCCTTTATTTCCACCACTTATATTTAACTTATAAACAATTTTTTCAGAAGACACGATGCATCATAATCGAAGTTGAATAAACAAGATTAACTTTGAAAATGTATATTTTCATAAAAATTTTATGAATTTAGGGTTTAGATTTATTTTCTGTATATCTACATTTTATGCAATTTATTTTAACCATAATAACCTATAAAAATTATATAAGAATTTCATGTATCACCCATTATGCAGATATTTGAAGTAATTGAGCGAGTAGAATTTCCTTTCATGGAAACAAAAGAAGTGATTGAGGGGGTATTAGTTAGCGATATAA